>NZ_SJPQ01000002.1:1036587-1297025 GCF_007859945.1 Pseudobythopirellula maris
CCAAGTGGTCGCCGACGGCAAGGAGATCGACCTGCGCGTCTCGAGCATGCCCACGGTGCTCGGCGAGAAGGTCGTTATCCGCGTGCTCGACAAGAAGCGGCTCACGTTCAACCTGAACGAGCTCGGCATGAACGAGGCGGTGCTCGGCACGGTGCGCGGCATGCTCACCAAGCCGCACGGGTTGATGCTGGTGACCGGCCCGACCGGCAGCGGCAAGACGACCACGCTTTACTCGGCGCTCGAGCTGATCAAGAGCGCGAGGAGCAACATCGTCACGGTCGAGGACCCGGTCGAGTACCAGATCGAGCAGGTCAACCAGGTGCAGGTCGACGCCACGCGGGGGGTCGGCTTTGTCGCCGCCCTGCGTTCGATCCTGCGTCAGGACCCCGACGTGATCATGCTCGGCGAGATCCGCGACGGCGAGACCGCCGAGGTCGCCATCCGCGCCGCCCTGACCGGCCACCTCGTTCTGAGCACGCTCCACACGAACGACAGCGCCAGCGCCCCGATGCGGATGGCCGACATGGGTGTCGAGCCTTACAAGATCGCGGCGGCGCTCGTGGGCGTGGTCGCGCAGCGGCTGGTACGCACGATCTGCCCGCAATGCAAAACGCCCGAGTACCCGAGCACCGAGTACCTGCACTCGCTGGGCTACAAGGGCGAGAAGCGTCGCGCCTTCTCCCGAGGCGAGGGGTGCCGCGAGTGCTTCGACACCGGGTTCCGCGGCCGGCGGGCGATCTACGAGGTCCTCGACGTCACCCAGCCGGCCCGCACGGCGATCGCCGACGGCGCCAGCCCGACCGATCTCCGTGAACGTTTCGTCGCGCCGGGGTCGGGCACGCTGCTCGACGCCGGCTTTGAGCTGGCCGAACAAGAACACACCAGCCTGGCCGAAGTCTCGCGAGTCGCGTTGTTCGACTGACGCCCACCCCCGTCCCATCCTCCGATCCAAAACCCCTCATGTCCGCCCTGCTCGAACCGACGACGCTCGGAGGCGCCCCCGCGGCGAACGATCCGGCCGCGCGCCAGCCGGACGACGAACGCCTGCTGAAAGAAGTCACTCAGCAGGACGGCGAGGCGGCGATCGACAACCTCGTGGCGCGACGCCGTGTGCGGCGCCGCGTGCCCCGCTCGGTGCTGGCCGACGCCAGCGCGCAGCTGGCGATCATGGTCCGCTCGGGCGTCGACCTCAGCTCGGCGATCGAGTCGCTCGCCGAGCAGTGCGAACACGCCCTGCTGGCGGCCATCCTGCGGCGGGTCAACGAGTCGGTCGTGGCCGGTGCGCGGCTCTCCGACGCCCTCGCCCAGCACCCCGAGGCGTTCGACGCGACCTTCGTCGCCACGGTCGCCTCGGCCGAGGCGTCTGGCAAGCTGGCGACCGTGCTGCAACAGATCACGGACATCCTGCGCGGCGAGGTGCGGCTCTCGCAGTCGATCGGCGCGATGGTCACGTACCCGATCTTGCTGATGGTCGTCTCGGGCGGGGTGGTCGCGTCGTTGGTGATCTTCGTGCTGCCGCGGTTCGCCCAGATATTCGAAGACTACGAGATGGACCTGCCCGCCCTGACGATCGCGCTGCTCGCCGTATCGAGCGAGTTGACCGTGCGTTGGTGGCTGTGGCTGCCGCTCGTGGCGGCGGCCTGCGTGGGAGTCGTGTTCGCCTGGACCAGCGAGGCGGGCCGGCGATGGATCGACGGTTTGGCGCTCGAGAGCCCGCTGGTGAGCCGCGTGCTAAAGCCGCTGCACACCTCGCGCATGTGCCGCATGATCAGTCTGCTCACGAACAGCGGCGTGCCGTTGCTCGAGAGCGTGCGCCTGACGCGTCGCGCGATGACCAACCACGCCTACCAGATGCTGCTCGACGACGTCGACTCGGCGGTGACGCAGGGACGCAACATGGCGTCGGTGCTCAACGAATCGGAGATCGTGCCGAAGGCGGCCCGTCAGATGCTCTCCACGGGCGAGCAGACCGGCAACGTCGGCGAGGTCTCGGGCTTGGTCAGCGAGTTCTACGAGCACGAGGCCGAGAACCAACTGCGGCAGCTGATCCGCATCGCCGAGCCGCTGATCACCGTGGTGATGGGCGCCATCGTCGCGGTTGTGGTGCTCGCCGTCATGCTGCCGGTGTTCGACCTCTCCTCGGTGGGGGGAGCGGGACGATGACCCCATCGAAACTCAACTCATTGCTAGGCGTGGCCAAGCAAGGCTGGATCGGGGCCGACCTCGGCGCCGCCGCCGTGAAGGTCGCTCAGGTCACGCGCCGACGCGGAAGCTACTCGATCGCCGCCGCGGCGCTCGTTGATCGCGACCGCCCTTGGGAAACGGACCCCGCTCAAGACCCCGTCGAAGAGACTTCGGCCGACGCCCTGCTGGCCGGCTCCTCGTTGTGCAACGCGCTCAGCGGTCGCGACGCGGCGGCGGTGGTCTCGATGTCGCGTTGCGAGCACGCCGCGGTCAAAGCCCCCACAACGGTCGAGCGGCTCGACGAGAGCGAAGTCCGCCGCCGGGCGGCGGTGCTCGCCCTGCCGGGGCTCGATTCCTGCCAGCTCGGATGGTGGCCCGGGGCCGCCGAGCGCTCGGGCGACGCGGTCTCGTGGAACCTGATCGGGCTCGACCGCGACCTCTCCGACCGCGTGGCGCGCGAGGTGGTCAACGCCGGCTGGGACTGCCGACTGATCGACGCGATGCCGTGGTGCCTCGCCCGTGCGGTCGGACTCGTTCGCGGCGCCGACCAAGACAAAACCTTCGCGACGCTCGACATCGGCTACGACCGCGCCGTGCTGTGCCTCGTGCAATCGGGCCGGCCCGTGTTTGTTCGCGCGTTGCGCGGCGTCGGGCTGCGCGACGCCCTCGGGATCGTGAGGAACGACCTGGGCCTCGACGCCGGCGACGCCGACCTGTTGCTCCGGCGGGCGACCGAGGGGAAGTCGCGGGCCGATACTGCCTCGCCGCTCGACGAAACCGTATTGAACCTCGCCGACGAGACGGCTCGCACCCTCGCGTTCTGGCGCGGCAAATCGGCCGGCCTCGAGCCCGGCCGAGTCTGGCTCTTCGGCGGCGGCGCGCTGCTGCCCGGCGTGGCGCCCGCCGTGGCCGAGGCGACAAGCACCGAGGCTTCGGTGTGGAGCTTGCCGTTCGACAACGAGGAGGCGTCGGTGTGGCCGGCCCCGCTGTTCGGGGCCGCCGCCGGTCTCTCGGCCCTCGCATGGAGTGTTGGCCGATGAAACACTACATGAATCTCACCACCCCGCAGCACCGCCTGCGGCGCGAAACGCTGCGGCTGGTCCGCCTCTGGGTCTGGCTGTTCGTTGTGCTTGCCGGGGCGGGGGCCATGGCGATCCTCGCCCAATCGGTCCGCAGCGATCAGATCCAACGCGAGATGCTCGCCGCCGAGGCGCGGTTCGAGCCTTCCCGCGTGCTGATGCACACCACCTCCGCCAAGCGGACCGAGCTGAGCGGACTGCTAGCCGATGAGTCCGAGGTGCTCGAGCTATCGACCAAGCCCTCGCCAGTCACGTTGCTCGGACGCGTCAGCCAGGCCGCCGCCGCCTGCGACGGCCAGTTGCGCGTGCGCGAGTTGCAGCTCATGCAACCGAGCGTCGCAGCGGGCGCCCCCGGACGCCTCATGCTGCAAGCCGAGGCGATCGTCGGCTTCGACCCCGAGATATTCCTGCGGGCGCTCAAGCGGCCGCCGCTCGATTCGGTCGAGCTGATCGAATCGGGCCTCGCATCGGAAAACGGCGCCGAGCTGCAAACGCTCGACATCGAGTGCCGATTCCAGCCCTAGCAGAGTTTCCGCCGCCGCCCCAAGACGATCCCCTAAACGATCCCCCAACGATTCCTATGGCCTCGACATTCGGCGCTCTCCGCCTGAACGTGACCGACCGCCTCGCCGCTGGCGGCCGGGTGGCCGTGAACGGCGTGTGCGCAGCGATCTGCCTGACGGGGCTCGCTTTCGAGTGGCGTGGCGTTTACGCCCCGATCGCCGCCGACACTCGCCACTACCGTGAGCGGACCGATCAGTTGGTGCAGATGGTGGGCGAGTCGGTCGGGATCGACCAGAAGCACCAACGGCTCAACCGAGTCGAATCAGAAATCCAGGAGGCCCTC
The DNA here is from genome assembly GCF_007859945.1 of Pseudobythopirellula maris. Lineage (GTDB taxonomy): Bacteria > Planctomycetota > Planctomycetia > Pirellulales > Lacipirellulaceae > Pseudobythopirellula > Pseudobythopirellula maris. Next base: position 1,040,698 of record NZ_SJPQ01000002.1, read on the forward strand.
GGCGACACGCTCGCCCGGCTGCCCGACACGCCGCTCGAGGCCGACTTCGCCCGCCAGCTGCGCCAGCACGCCTCGTCGGCGGGTTTCGGGCTGACACAGCTAGCGGTCGGTTCCCGGGTGGAGCGCGACGCCACCGGCTCGGTGGTCATCAGCTGCGGCGGCCAAGCCAACCACGCCGAGCTGTGCGACTTTCTTGCCAGGGTTCACCAAGGCCCGCGGATCGCCACGGTCGGCTCGCTGACGGTCTCTGCGAACGACAATCCACGCCGTCATTCCTTCGAAATCCAATTCAACCTGCATTACCGGATCAAACCACGCGATACAGAGAGTACGGAGGATCTCCTATGAGCGCTTTGAAGCCCAAGGGGGTCGGCCTCACCCGCGGACGGCTAGCACTGATTTCGGTGCTGTCGAGCGTATTGATGTACGTGCTCAAGCCGCTGGTGATGCCCGAAAAACCGACCGCAAGCGCGAGGCCCGCGCCGCGGGCGACCGCCTCCTCACCGAACAACACCGAAACGACCGACACAGCCGACCCGATGACCGATTGGCCCCCTCGCCGTTGGCCCGACACGCCGCTCGACAAGGCGGCGGCGCACGACCCCTTCCACAGCCCCCACGTGGCGGCTGCGTTGGGCGCCACGCGCGTAGGAGCATTGGCCGGAGGCGGACAGGGCGACCCGGCCGAGGAGTTGCAAGGGGCCGATTCGACCGTGCTGCTGATCTCGGGCGGCGAGAGTGTCGCCCGAATCGGCGACGAGGAATACCGCGTGGGAGACCTTTTCGCGGGACGCGAGATCACGGCGATCACGCCCCGCGGGCTGGTTTTCGAACCGCAAGACTGAGGACTAATCCGCTTGGCCAATCCCACCCGATCGAGCACGCCGACGCCCCCCCGAGGGCGCCGTGTCACACGCCGCTTAAGCGTGCGGATCGGGACGCTGTGCGCGCTGGTGGCGATCGCGGCGAGCATTCTCGGCGGGCCGGCGTTCGGCCAATCGACCCTTCAGCTCAGCCCCCCGGGCCAACCCGCGCTGGACCTACCCGGGGCCAGCCCCCAGAGCCCGAGTCCCCAGAGCCCGAGCCCCACGGCCATCAACGTGGTCCAGCGGCTGCTCGAGCTCGGCGGCGTTGGCGCTCCTGACCAGCTGCCCGCGCCGGGCCCCACCGGGCCGAACTCGGCCAACGCCCGCACGCCCTCGGACCAGAGCGAAGCGGTCCCCACCACGCCGCCGAACAACGATGTGAAGCTCAGCGAGCAAGACGGCATGATCTCGCTCGTGATGCGCAACGGCTCGCTCCGTCACGCCGTGGCCCTGGTGGCCGAGACGCAGGGGCTCAACCTCGTGTTCGCGGGATCCTCGGACACGGCCGTGACCGCCTCGTTCGATCGCACGCCGTGGCGTGACGTGCTCGACACGCTGATCACCACTTCGGGCCACGCCTGGATGAGCCGCGGCGATATCCTGATCGTCACCTCGATGGAAGACGCCGCCCAGATCGCCCCCCACGCCGAGGGCCGGCAGGTGATCGTCTACGAGCTCGACTACATCCGCGCGACCGACGTGGAGACCGCTGTCAGCGGGTTGCTCTCGCCGGCCGGCAGCTCGTGGATCACCCAAAGCATGCCGGACGACAACCGCGCGAGCCGCGAATCGATCGCCGTGGTCGACTACGCCGGCAATCACCAGCGGATCGCCGAGTACTTGTCGCAGGCCGATGTGCCGCCGCGCCAAGTGATGCTCGAGGTGCAAATCCTCGAGGTCGAACTCTCGGAAGACGACAAGCACGGCGTGAACTTCCAGAACATGGCGAGCTGGGCGTCGGCCAACGTGACGGCGGGGACCACCGGCCTGATGACCGAGTCCGCCTCGTCGGCCAGCCCGATCAATTCCACCTCGAACCCGACGTTCTTCGTTGATATCAACGGCGCCGGCCTGGACGCGATCATCACGGCGATCAAGCAGACGGCCGACACCAAAACGCTCGCCTCGCCGAGGCTGCACGCCCTGAGCGGTCAGGAAGAGCGGATCCACATCGGCCAGCGGCTCGGCTACAACCTGACCGGCCAAGCGATCAACGGCACGACCCAGCCGAACACCGAGTTCTTGGAGGTCGGCGTCACGCTCACCGTCACCCCTCGCATCACGCAGGACGGCCAGGTCATGATGCGAGTGAAGCCCGAGGTCTCGACCGGCGCGATCAACCTGCTGACCAACGCCCCCGACGAGGACACGACGGAAGTCGAAACCGACCTGCTCGTCAGTGACGGCCAGGGGGTCCTCATCGGCGGTCTGATCCAAGAAACCGACGAGAACCGCCAGTCGAAGGTGCCGTGGCTGGGCGACATGCCCTACGTCGGCGGCCTGTTCCAGCGACGCGAGACCGTGCTCCGGCGCCGCGAGATCATCGTCTCGCTCGTGCCGCACATCTTGCCGATGCCGGCTCACATCCAGCAACGCTACGACTTCGACGTGATGCGATCGCGCGAGCCGCTCACGCAGGGCGCCATCTGCAAGTACCCGCGGCCGTACGAGCCGAGCATGCCGGACCGAGCGCGCCACTGGCGCCGCGACGGCGAGATCAAGCTCGCCAGCCGGCAAGAGCTCACACGCTTGCCGCCGGTCGCGTGCAGCGAGTCGTACGAGCCGCCCGTTTTCGACGAGCCACAGCGGCTGCCCGAGATGGCCCCCCCCGCCTCGTTCTCTCCCTCGCTCGAGACGCCGGCGATGTTCCAGCCGAGCAACGAGCGAGCGACGCTCCCCAGCGTCCGTTAGGACACGTCGACCCAGAGCGAAGGATCGCCCGCCACACCGCAAGCGAGCCCACGCGATGGTCAATCGAATCGAGGTCCCCGACGATTTGCTCTACCTGGTCGAGAAGCGCAGCGGCGAAGAACGCCGCCGCGAAAAGGAGGCCGATCCGCCGGCCGAAGCCCCCCCCGAGGACGAAGCCCCCGCGCCGCCAAGCGGCCAGGAGCGTCGGTTCAGAACGCGGCGATCGGAGTGACGCCGGGCGCCCACGCGGCGCCCCAACCACCGGCGCCCCAACCGGAAGCGTGGAAACGCGAGTCGCCCGCTCGCCGGGCGGGCCTGGGGCCGGTGGTTTCCCAGCGGCCGTAGCGGTCGCCTGTCTCTTGCTCCAGCAGGTCGCGAAGCGGGCCGATCGATCGGAGCGGCGCGGCCGAACTCGCGGCGAAGCTCCCCTCGCCCCACAGTCCGAGGTCGACGCTCAGCAGCCCGACGCTCGGCAGCGAGGCGTCGCGGTCGTGCGAACCACGCCGCCACGGCAGCCGGAACCACGCCACGCCGCCCCCGTCGCAGGGCGACCAGTCGGCCGCGGCGAAATTGAGCGACCAGCTCTCCACATCACGCCACCGCCAGCGTTGCTCGCCCAGACGGCGCACGCGGGCGCGGAGCGAAGCCCGCAACGAGCCACGCTCAGCAACGGGCAGACCACGCGAGCCACGCAGCGCCACGCCCACCTCGTAGCCGTCCGGTTCGACATCGCGATCGAGGTTCACGAGGCGCACGGCAACGATCTCGGCTCCGACCGGCCGGTCGCTCGCGCGGTAGTAAGTTTTGTGCGATCGGGCGGCCGCAGCGGGGGGCGAGTCGCCGGCGGGTAACTCGTAAACCGACTTCGGTCCCTCGGTCGCGTGGGCGGCGGCGTCGCCGCGGACCCCGTCGAGGTCGACCGCCTGGCCGTCGCGGCTGAGCCGCGTGACCTCGTCCCAGCTGTACGAGGTGGCGATCACGATCCCCTCGCTCTCACGTCGCAGCCAGAGCCGCGCGGCGTCGGTGCGGTCGTCGAGCTCGCCCCGGGCCACGAGGCCCGAGTCGGTGGTGAGCGACCATTCCTCGGCAGAAGCCGCGAACGGAGCCGAAAGGGCGATCAGCAGGGCGGTGGCGGCGAAGCGGGTGGCGTTCTTTTGCTGGCGGATGTTCATCCCTCCAGCATGATCAGAGCGCGGCGCCTCGCAAAAAAATCGCCGGTCAGCCGCCGCCTACGAGACGCCCCGGGTGGGGTGACGCGGGTTATGCGGATCGCAAGCCGTCACTCGCCGGGGGCTACTCGGCGGCTTTGATGCGCAGGTTCCGCCAGCGGACCGTTTTGCCCACCAGTTCCGGGTTGCCGCCGATCGAGTGGACCTGCAGCGCGATGAAGCCCGAGGCGGTCATGCCGTCGGTGAGGTCGGCCGCGGGAACGCCGTTGATCCAGGTGCGGAGGTGGTCGCCCTCGGCCTCAATGCGGTAGTGGTTCCAGCCGGTCGGGTCGAACGCCGCACGGGCCTCGGCGTGCTCGTCGCCCTCGAGCTTGGCGAGCCAGCCGCGGCGGGCCTCGTCGTAGATGCCCGCCGACCAGGCGCGCTCCGACGGGTCGATCTCGACCTGGTAGCCGTGGACCCGGCCGGCCGGGATGCGCATCGACTTTTCCTCACCGTCGTTGCCGGCGACCGTGACCGTCTGCGGCTCGTCGAAGCACTCGCTGCGGATCTGCACGCCGGAGTTGAGAGGCGGCTCAACCTTGACGTCAAACTCCAACACGAAGTCGTCGTACTGGCGGTCGGAGCAGAGAAAGGTGTTGGGGGTGTGCGGCTTGCTAACGCCAACGATCGCGTCGCCCTCGACGTGGTAGCTCGCCTCTCCGCCGCGCCTGGTCCAGCCCTCGAACGTCCCCCCCTCGCCCTCCTCGTGCGGGGTGTAGTCGCCCACCGAGATCAGCGGCGCGAAGCCGTCGTTGTCTTGCGCAAGACAGGCGGTGGTCGCAGAGAGAAGAAGGCCGAAGGCGGCGCAGAGAATCGCGGCGGTGCGGGGCATGGCTAGTGGGGGCCTGAAGGGGGACAAGAATGCGGGATCAGCTTCGAACCCCCATCTTACCCCAAGCAGCCACGGATTTCCGTAGGCTGCCTCGCACATCCGTCGCCAACTCTCACAGCTTCCAGAGCAGGAGCACCGAGTAATTGAGATTGTGCGGGTGGACACCGTCCGGCTCGCTGTCGTACCGGTCGGTAGCCGAGATCTTGAGGCTCACGTTCGACGGCACGGTGAGCTCGATCTCCATGCCGATGTCGGAGATCACACGGTACGCCCCGAAGTCCTCGAGCTCGGGAAAGTAGTCGACCTTGGCGTAGAACTTTTCCGTCTCGGTCAACTTCTGGTTGTAATCGAAACCGAAGTTCGCTTCCGGGACCCACGCGTTGTCGAGGCCGCCCACCTCGCGCGAGGCGCCGGCGCCGATGCGCGTGGATAGTTCGACCCAGTCTTCGTCGAGCAACTGGTAGCCGAGACCGGTGTTCAGGTTGAAGTTCAGGTCGAACGTTTGGAACTCATCGTAGAACGTTTGCGACATCGCGAAGATGCTCCACGGCGACGCGTCGGAGAACATCCAGTCGTAACGCATGTCCAGCAACGCGTTGCTCTGCGTCTCGACGCCGTTCGACGTGGTTTTGTTGTAGTAGAGGCTCGAGTTGAGCTTGTAGTCGTCGCCCTTGCGTTTGACGTAGCCGCCCGTGCGGATGCTGAGCGATTCGCTCGTGCCGCTCGAGCCGTTCAGGCCGATCTCGTAGCCGGAGTCCCAGGGCGTTGGCCCGAACCAATAGGTCGGCGAGTACCACTGGACCTCTTGGGCCGGCTCGGCGATGGCGGTCGATTCGGGCGTCTCGTCGGCCGGTTCGGCCGCTTCAGAAACTACGGGCGTTTCCACCACGCTGACGGTCACGCTCGCTTCGGCCGGCGCCTCGGGATCGCTGGGCCCGGCTACCGGGACGAGCTCGACCGGGGGGGCCGTGGGGATCGTTTCCGACGCCCACGGCGCAGCGGGAGGGGCGAACAACGTGGGTGCGGCGGCCGGTGGAGCAGGCGGTGGAGTGGCTTGCCCCATCGCCACGTAGGCGGCCGCGCCGCTCGCCGTATCCGTGTAAGGGGTCGCGCGGTAGCCGGTCTCGGGGTACGCGCTGGCAGGCGGCTGGTCTGCTAGCTGCGGCTGATAAGCAACCGGTGTGACCGCCTGCTCCGCTGGCAATTCTGCAAGCAACTGCGCGTAGGGATTCTGGGCGTTCGCGGCGCTCGGCCACGACACCGCCAACACGAGCAGCGTGACGGCGATGGAGTTATTGCGTGTTGGGTGTTGAGACTGCATCGCTCGGTGGATTGGGGCCATCGTGCCAGCGACGCCGGCGCAAGCACTCCCAGGGGAGCGCAGCCGGGCGCGGCGGGCTAAGTACCAAATCACCAGCGGCACGACAAGACGGATGCGAGACCGAGCGATTTGCAGCCATCGCACGCCCGGAGCCGGCGGCCTACGAGATCGGCAGCACGCCGTCGCCCTTGGCGATCACCACGATGCCGTTCTCCGTGACCGTGAAGCCACGGGCTCGGTCGGCGTCGTGGTCGTAGCCGATCTCCACGCCTTCGGGGATCTCGACGTCTTTGTCGATGATCGCGCGGCGGATCTTCGAGCGGCGGCCGATGTTCACGCGCGAGAACAAGATCGACTCCTCGACCGAGGCGTAGCTGTTCACCCGGGCGCCGTGGCCGATGACGCACTTGACGGCCTTGCCGCCCGAGAGGATGGCGCCGCTCGAGACGATGCTGTCGACCGCCTCACCGCGACGCGGGCCCGCCTCGCCCTGGTCGTTGTCGAACACGAACTTGGCGGGCGGCAGGTTCGGCTGGAAGGAACGGACCGGCCAGTGGTCGTCGTAGAGGTTCAGCTGCGGTTCGACGTTGGTGAGCTCGAGGTTCGCCTCGTAGTAGGCGTCGATCGTGCCGACGTCGCGCCAGTAGGCGTCGCTCTTGCCGTTCTCGTCCTTGAACGGGAACGCCATCACTTTGCGGTCGGCGATGTTCGCCGGGATGATGTTCTTGCCGAAGTCGTGCGCCGAATCGGGCAGCGCGGCGTCCTTGCAGAGCTCGTCGAACAAGAAGTGGGAGTTGAAGACGTAGATGCCCATCGACGCGAGGCAGTGGTCGGGGTCGCCGGGCGCCGGCTCGGGGTTGGCCGGCTTCTCCTGGAACCCGACGATGCGGTTCGACTTGTCGACCTGCATCACGCCGAACTGGGTGGCCTCCTCCTTCGTGACGCGCAGGGCGCCGATCGTCAGGTCGGCCCCGCTCGCCTCGTGCGCGGCGACCATCTTCTCGTAGTCCATCTTGTAGATGTGATCGCCGGCGAGGATCACCACGTGCTTGGGACGCTCTTTCTCGAGCGTGTAGATGTTCTGGTAAACGGCGTCGGCGGTGCCCTGGTACCACTTCTCGTCGATCCGCTGCTGCGGCGGCACGACGTCGACAAACTCGCCCAGCTCGCGGCAGAAGTAGCCTCGCCAGCCGAGCGTGATGTGCCGGTCGAGGCTCATCGCTTTGTACTGCGTGAGCAGCAGCACACGCCGGATGCCGCTGTTCAGGCAGTTGGACAGCGTGAAATCGATAATCCGGTAGCCGCCGCCAAACGGCACGGCCGGCTTGGCCCGGTCACGGGTGAGCGGCTCGAGTCTCGAGCCTTTACCACCGGCGAGCACCACAGCAAGAACGTCCTTCATGGCCGTCGCATCCCCTCAGATCCGTCGAAAAGGCGCCCCCCCATAGGTGTTAATACTCAGGGAAGAGCGTGCAAGAAAAAGAGCCTCTTGGCAGGCGATGGGTTCGATTCTATCGGTTCTCGCCGCCGACGGACAGACGGCTCGCGCCGCGCCGTTTCGGCGCAATCGGTTGGCGGGGCGTTGGTTGCGCCACGGCCAGCCGCGCCGAGGCGTTCGGCCTCCCCAGGCCTTGTGGCTACGCCCCCTAGCCGAGCGGCGCAGGGGTCACGATTTATTCGCATGATCCTCACACGATCCTCACGTTCGCTGTTGATACTCGCTCGCGTTGAAACAACACCAAGCGGACAGGGGATCGGCGCCGGCACAACCCATGTCGCTTTCAACCTGCCATTCGGCGCCGATCCCTTTTCGCACAATTCGACCGTCGACCGCAGCTCACGAAAGCGTTCCGCACTCCGGGAGGATCCGAAGCACCGTGCAAGCAACCGACAACCAAATCGACCTCGACGACTCCAGGGTCGTTGAGGAAGCGTACAACGCGGGCGAGTCTCGCCGCATTGACTATCTCCCTTCCCCCGGCGAAATCGCCCACGCCTGCGCGTCGATCCGTTCGGGATGGACCGGCAGCGAGCGCCGCCGGCGGTTCATCGGCAAGGACCTGCCGGACGACCCGAACGCGGCCTGGGCGCCGCCCGTGGTCGACACCTCGTATTTCCGCTTGGCCAGCGCACGTCGCTACGAAACGGCGAGCTGAGCCCCGCGGGGCCGACTCGCCGAGAGCAGCTCGGCCAGCGATTGGAGCGCCGCAACAGGCTCTCCGCCCGACGGCGCCGCGATCGCCTCGGGGGGGTGCTCCCACAACCGCAGCGTCGCCTTGCAGCGCGCGGTGCGGTCGTCGGGCGCGACCCGCACGAGCCCCGGCGGCGGCGGCTGCTCGGCCGCGCTGATTAGGGCGTTCGATCCGGGGCTCGCCACGACGGGAGTCCCGGCAGCGAGCGACTCGAGCACGGGCGTGGGCTGCGCCCGGCGCCGGGCGCACCACAGCATGTCGCAAGCGCTGAGCAGGGCGGGCCAGTCGTCGCGCGGACCGACGAACACTATTTCGTCGGCCACGCGCAGCTGATGGGCGAAACGCCGCAACGCGCCGAGCTGCGGCCCGGCGCCAACGACCAGCAGCCGCACCTCGCTGGTGAGCCGCAGCAGGTCGATCGCCCACAGCAGCTCCTTGAGCCGCTTGCCCGGTTTCAACGGTCCGACCGCGGCGATCCATTTCGTCTCGGCGGGCGCGCCCAACTCTTCGGCGAACGCGTTGCGTCGTGTTCGCTTCTGCTCGACCGTGGCGCCCGGCGCCGCCACGGTGTCGGCGTGCAGAACGACCCGCGACGGCTCGGAAGAGAGCTCCCGCCAGGCGGCGACGACAGCCTCCTCGGGCGTCACGACGGCGTCGGCCGCCCCGGCTATCCGCGCGGCTGTGCGGGCTCGACGCCACGAGGCTCGGCCGGGGCCGCCGCGTGCGCAATGGACAACCCGACGCACTCCCGCCCCGCGTGCGGCTCGCAGGCCGTAGCGTCCGGCGTCGAGGTCCCAGGTAACCACCGCGTCGGGCCGCCCGCAGCGCGTTGACAGGAGCAACCGGGTGTAGGCGATCGGGTCCGACCCGAACCGCTGGCCAGCCAGCTCCACGGCGACGCCACGGCTAGCAAGCCGATCGGCGACCGGTCCCAACCCACGCAGCGCCACGACACGCGACTCCCAACCGGCCGCGGCGAGCGCTTCCGTTTGCCGTTCGAGTTGGGTCGTCGCGCCGCTGTACGCCAATCGCGTAACGACGTGGAGCACTTTGGGCATCGGCGTGGCGCCTCCCTGCGGACACCCCCTCCCCCGTAGAGGAGGGATGAGGTTAAGCCGCCTTCGCTTTGACGGGCGCCTCGACGTGGCTGAAGTTGGGCTCGCGGCCCTCGTACGCACGGTACAGGTCGAGGATCGCCTTCTTGAGCGTCTCGGCCGACGCCGGCTCGGCCGACTGCTTGGTCTTCATCGCCGCCACGATCACCGCGTGCGCCGCCTTGAGCTTCTTGCCGTACTCCGGGTCGTCCGCCTTGATCCGCTGCGCCATGAAGTACTGGGCGATGATCTCTTGGACGTTGCTCGCGTGGTCCTCTTTGGTCGAGACCCAGCGGGCCAGCTGGTTGTGGCCGTTCGCGTCGTGCGTGCCGGAGAGCTCGCCGATTTGGGCGATCGCCTTGGTGATCGTCTCGGTGTCTTCGAGCATTTCCTGGAAACGCCGCTCGTCGCCGTAGATGCCGCAAGGCACCTGGCAGTGGGCCGTGGCTTGGCGGGCGGCCGCGGACATCGAGGAGGCCGCCAACACGAAGAGAGCGATACGCATCGCGTTTTGGGTGGTCATCTTGCTGCCGTTACTGGTTAGGAGGTAGTCGGATTGAACGACGCCGGGACAAGCGGACGTCACGCGCGACATCTGACGAATGTAGACGAGCCGCCTCTGAGCGGCAAACTGGGCAGGGGCCGCCAACCGGCGCCCCCTAGGAGGCGTAATCCCCCGCCCCAGAAGGGGGTGGGAGTGCGACCGTCCGCGAGATTCGGTCGATTGCCGTAAAGTTGCCTGAAAACGCATTGAATCCGCCCGTTCCCGGGGCGAACAATAACGCAGTCGCACCACGTAGGAACAACGTCCGTGGACGATTCGGCCCTCAACTTGCTTATCACCGGGCGAAGACGAACGCACCCATCGGATGCGAAGCTGCGTTGCGAAACAGCGACAGGCACACGGAACAAGCGGCGATCGGCGTCGCACCTAGCGGATCTCGCCACGGAAAGAACGCCTTTTAGAGGCGGCGTTCGGCGCGGTCTGCGTTTGAGACTGTCTAGCCATGTTATTGCTCAGCCCCATCACGCCCTTCCTACGGCGTGGCTCGCTTCGCGGCGGTCGCGCCAGTGACCCTCACTCTCCGCCTGCCAGTTTGTGGCGGTTCGCCAAATCGCCTCAGCAAGAGGCCCGGCTGGCCGGTTCGGCTGGCCACGGTATGGCGCTGGGTGGGGTCCGCTCGCCGACAACGTCCGCGCCGACGCTCCTGCCGGGAGACCTGCTGCGTGCCGCGGCGCGGCTCACAACGCTCGGCGTCTATCTGGCGCTGCTCGCCGCCGGGGCGGTGACTTTGGGTGGTTGGCTGCTGTCGGTCCTGGGCGTGGCGGGGGCGGCCGCTTCGATCGGCTGTTTGTTGTTGCTGAGTGGCTATTACGTCTCTTGGATCGACGAGTTGGTTGGCGTGGCGATCTCGACCGTTGGCCTGCTTCTGCTCGCCCCGTCGATCGCCTTGTGGAAACTCGCGCTGCTCGCCCTGCCGCCGATGCTCTTCTTGGCGAGCACGCTGCGGCGCCGCGGCGACTGCAAATAACACGGCCGCGGGGCTTGCCGCATTCACACGCTCTCGCCCGCCAGCGCGCCGGTGGCGAACGCGGCGGTGAAGTTGTAGCCGCCGATCGGGCCGTCGAGATCGAGCACCTCGCCGGCGAAGTGCAGCCCCGGCGCCAGTCGGCTCTCCAAGGTCTTGGGGTTCACCTCGGCGAGCGTCACGCCGCCGGCCGTCACCTCCGCCTTCTTAAAGCCGAGCGAGCCGCTCAGCGCGACCGGCGTCCGTTTGATCGCCTCGATCAGCCGCGATCGCTCCCCCTTGGCGAGCTCCGCCAGGTTGCGGTCGCGCGGCGTGCGGGCGTGGTCCAGCAGCGCCTCGGCGAGCCGCTTCGGCAGCCACTCCGACACGAGCCCCAGCACGCCGCGGCGCCCCTCGGCGGCGGCGTTATCGGCGATCTGATTCGTCAGGTCTTCTTCGCTGCTGGCGGGGAGGAAGTCGCACCGCAGCCGCCAGCCGCCCGCTTGGGGGCGCTCGGTCACGGCGCGGCTCACGTCCATCACGGCTGGCCCCGACAGGCCGAAGTGGGTGAACAGCAGCCCGCCGCGCCGCTCGGCGAGCGGCTTTTTTTGATCGTCGCAAACGACGCTCACGCGAACGTCGTCGAGCGTCACCCCTTTGAGCTCCGCGAGCCATGGCTCGGCCGAGGTGAGCGGCACGAGCGACGGCCGCGGCTGCACGATCGTGTGCCCGAAGTGGCGGGCCCAGGCGTAGCCGTCGCCCACCGTGCCGCACCCCGGGTAAGACTGCCCCCCGACGCAGATGATGAGCTTGTGCGTTCGCAGCTCTCGCCGGGCGGTCCGTACGACGAAGCCGTCGTCGCGGCGGTCGACTTCGAGCGCCGGCTCATCGAGCGCTAGCTCGGCGCCGCTGCGGGCGAGCATCGCGAGCAGCGTGCGCTGGACGTCGAGCGCGCGGTCGCTCACCGGAAAGACCTTGCCCGTGGCCTCGACCTTGGTGGCGAGCCCCTCGCCCTCGAACATCGCGACCAGCTCGTCCGGCCCCAACCGCCCGAGCGCGGGGTAGAGGAACCGCTTGCCGGCGCCAAACGCCTCGGCGATCTCGCGCCGGTCGCAACTCTGCGTGAGGTTGCAGCGTGTGCCGCCCGACATGAGGATCTTGACCCCCGCCTTGCGGTTCTTCTCCAGCAGCAGCGTGCGCCGGCCGCGCAGGGCCGACCGCTCGGCGGCCAGCAGGCCGGCGGCGCCGGCGCCTAGCACGATGGTGTCCCAGGGAGGGTCAGGCATCGGGGTATTCTGTCAGTATATGGTGGGACACGGAGGTGAGATCCAGTAGTATAGATCCATCTCATATGGGTAGTTTTCAAAGTATTAATCGAAGAATGCCGCCATAATGTCCCTTCGTCTGACACCCGCCATCGGCTCCTTGATCTGGTTCCTGTGCGCTGCGGTCGCCATGGCCGAATTCACCGTTAGCGGGGTGATCGATCCGCAAACCGCACCGACTAATCCTTGGTTTTGGGAACTCGATGAGACCTTGTGGGTCGGAGGCCGTGAGGACTTTTACTACTATAGCTACCCCAGCCCAGACCCGAGAGCGAGCGTGGTTGTGGATGGCGGTTCGCTGTTAGCCACCCGTAGCTTGATGATTGGCGCTGCCCCGGGCTGGATCGCCGAGATGACCATAACGGGCCACGGCACTAAGGTGGCGACCGAATGTTGTGGAAGCCGAAATGGCGATGTCGTTGTCGGTGGTGAGGGGAACGGTCGCTTGTTGGTGGATGATGGGGCTTGGTTGCATTTGAGCGACGGAGCCTCGCTGCAGGTTCACGACCGCGCCGAGATCCGCGGCGACACCACTTTGGTTACGCTCGACGGCGAGATCATCCTGTCGGGGCTCGGGACGGAGTTGGTTGTCTCAGACGGCGCCAAGGTTCGCTCGGTTGGCGGCAATTCTTCCAACCTCTCGATGTATGACTACAGCAGACTCACCATCACAGGCCAAAACTCCGTTCTGGAAGTCGATGGCGCTTTCGAGATCGGCTCCGAACACCAGTTACTCGTCGGGGCTGGCATCGCGATCGAAAATGGCGCTGCATTCTACTCTTACAGCAATAGCCCTTCGGTGATCCGGTATGGCTCGGAGCTATCGCTCGACGGCGGAACGGTCTTCAACCAACAAGATCTCACTCTCGCGGGAACGTTAAGCGGACACGGCTTGGTTACGGCTCACAAGAATTTCTTGCTGGAAGTCGGCCAAACAGGCCGCATCGAAGCTGGCGTCGATGAAACACTCGGGCTTGTGAAACGAGTGCATAACGAGGGGGCTGCTTTCGCCAAGGGAGGGGAGATCGCTTTCCACGACGAGTACACCGGCTACGAAGGCTCTGAAATCACTCTGCAGGAAGGCGCCGTCCGCTTCGACAAAGATCACCCAGCACGGCATGCCGGAGTGCTGGTCGCGCTGGCTGGTTTGAATCACGTGCATGGAGACTTCGAGAGCGAGGCGCCCGGCTCCGTTGTCGTAGCGAACGACGCGCTGCTCACTTTTCACAATGATCTCGTCAGCCGCGGTGAGGTTCGAGTAATGGGAGGGGGGGCATTGCTCGTGTACGGAGACGCCGAGTTTGAATCGGGAAACCTGTTCGCAACCGTCAACAGCAGCGATTCGCCAATCGTGGTGCTGGGCGACTTGAACATCCATGGGCAACTCAACGTTGGGCTTGGGATCGCGCTCGATGAAATCGAACCCGGATTGAGTTTCAAGCTTGCCGAGGCCGGCGGCATCACCGGCGCGTTCGACTCGCTCGACCTGCCAAACCTGCCCGGCACGCTCGCCCTCACGCCCGAGGTGACCGACACGAGCTTCGCGCTGCGGGTCGTCGACCTGGCGGTCGAGTTGCCGGGCGACTTCAACGGCGACGGCTCGGTCGACTCCGCCGACTTCACCGTTTGGCGGGACGGCCTCGAGCTGGGGCTCTACCACCAGCAGGACCACGCCGTGTGGGTCGAGAACTTCGGGATGACGTTCGCCTCGGTCAGCGCGGCTTCGGTCCCCGAGCCTTCGGCTTGCTTGATGCTGCTAGCGGCGACCGTCGGCTTGCCGCGGCGGCGTGCGTTAAGAGCGCACTCCTGATAGCCGTAGCGTTGTTTTCGCCGTATCGACGCCGAATCACACCGCCACTCACGCTACGCATCGGTGCGATTCGCACTAGGCCGGCGACTCGCACGCCCGCTTGAGGTCCGACAGGTCCGACTCGACCGCCTTGCGCATGCCGCCGCCGACCAGCAGCCCGGCGATCGGCGACGCGAGCTTGGCGAAGATCGTCTTGGCGCGCCACAGCATCTCGAACCCCACATCGGTCGCCCCCTCGCCTGCGGGCGTGAAACGCAGCGTCGACGCAAACGCGCAGCCGCACGACTCGCCCTCCACCGTGTAGCCGGTGGGAGGCCCGCAACGAGTCACGGTGAGCTCCTCGGTCGACTGGTGGTTCATCATCGTTCGCGTCTCACGCCACACGGTTCCCACGCCGAACGGCCCGTCGGTGACCACCTCGATGCGGTCGATGCCCGACACTCGCTCGGCGGCGTGCTCCAGGTCCGTGGCGACGGCCCACACCCGCTCGGGTGGGGCTTCGATCCGCTGGGTCGCGTGGATTGGGCGCATCGATTCCTGCCTGCAAACTGATGAATGGGACGCGGATGAACGCGGATCAAGCGGATACACGCGGATTCAGTTTACTGTTTTATCTGCGTGGATCTTTTTTAATCCGCGACGATCCGCGTCCCATTCTTCTCACAATCGGTCGCGCAGGATCTCCGTCGCGGCGTTCTTGCCGCAGGCGCCCATCACGCCGCCGCCGGGGTGGCTCGCCGCGCCGCACAGGTAAAGACCTTTGAGCGGCGTGCGGTGGTCGGCCCAGCCCGCCACGGGCCGGAAGCAGTAAAGCTGGTTGGCGTTCATCGCCCCCTGCATGATGTTGCCCCCCGTGATGCCGTACACACGCTCCAGGTCGAGCGGGCTGAGGACCTGGCGGTGCTCGATCGCGGCGGGGACGTTGGGGGCGTACTCGGCGAGCTTGGCGACGCAGCGGTCGGCGAAGTCTTCCTTGATGTCGTCCCAGCTCCCTTCCTTCAGGTTGAACGGGGCGTATTGGACGAACATCGACAAGATGTGTTTGCCGGGCGGGGCGATCGTGTCGTCGACGCTCGTCGCCATTGTGGCCTCGAGGATCGGCTCCTCGGCCGGTCGGCCGGCGCGGGCGTCTTCGTAAGCGCGCTCCAGGTAGTCGAGGCTCGGGCCGACGTGCATCGTGCCGTGGTGCTGCGGGGCGACCTCGCCCGGCTTCGACGGCCGGGCGCTCCAGTTCGGCGGCTCGGCGAGCGCGAGGTTGATCTTCATCGACGCCGACGCGTAGTCGATGTTCGCCACCGCGCTACGGAACTCATCGGGCAGGGCGCTCGGCTCGAGGAACCGCTCGAACGTCAGGTGGGCGTCGACGCTCGACGCCACGATCGGCGCCTCGAGCAGCGAGCCGTCTTCGAGCGTCACGCCCGTGGCCCGCGCCGATGAGCCGGCGGCTGCGGTGTTGATCGCGCGGACGGGCGCCTCGCGACGAATCTCGACGCCGAGCTGCTCGCAGGTCTTGGCCAGGGCGGTCGACAGCGCGCCCATGCCGCCCCGCACGTAGCCCCACACGCCGCGGGCGCCGCCCGCCTCGCCCATCACGTGGTGGAGCAGCACGTAGGCGCTGCCGGGCGAGCTGATCGACAGGAACGCGCCGATGATGGCGTCGGTCGCCAGCGTCGCCTTGAGCACCTCCGACTCGAAGTGCCGCTCGAGGATCGGGCGCGCCGCGCCCGTGAGCAGCTCGACGGCGGCCGGCTGATCGGCGCCGAGGCGTTTCATCGCCCGGTGCATGGCCCACAGCTTGCGCGTGTCGCGGAGCTTCTTGCCCCAACCGATCCGGCGCCAGCTGGCGGGCAGCGGCAGCGGGTCGGGCGCCGCCTCGCTGAGAACCGGCTCGAGCACATCGGCCACACGCTCGAGCAGCGACTCGTACTTGGGAAACGCCTCGGCGTCCTTCGTGCTGAACTGCGAGATCTCGCGGTGGTTGAGCCCCGCCTCGGGGCCCATCAGCAAGCTGCGGCCGTCGGGCAGTGGCGTGAACGAGCTCGGCGTGCGCGGCAGCACCGCGAGGCCGTTCTCCTTGAGCTTCAGGTCTTTGACAATCTGCGGCAACAGCAGGCTGATGACGTAGGCGGCGGTCGACACCTTGTAGCCGGGCCAGAGCTCCTCGGTCGTGGCGCAGCCGCCCAGCACGTGGCGCCGCTCGAGCACGCAGACGCGTTTGCCCGCCTTAGCCATGTAGGCGGCGCAGACCAAACCGTTGTGTCCGCCACCGATCACGATCGCGTCGTAGGAGCCGCCCTTGCTCATCGTTGCCCTGTCTTAAAAGTGAACCACGGACCACACGGATGTCACGGATTCGGAATTCATATCCGTGCCCATCCGTGTGATCCGTGGTCAAGATTAAAAACCACTGACGATCGCGCTCACCGTGGCGAAGCCTTGGCCCCAGATCTTTTCGAGCGGCACGGCGGCGTAGATGCCGCGGGTGAAGACCTGCTCGATCAGTTCGTCGGCCACCTCGATCGGCGATTTGGGGACGAGGACCACGTCGGAGTCGCCGAGCCAGATCTCGTCGGCCGGCACGGGGCGGCGGCCGTAAAGGGCGCCGCGGATGTCGACCATCGTCGCCTGCAGACGCCAGTCATCGCCGCGGCGGAACACGACCACCTGCCGCAGGTTGGCGCCGTTGTTCCACCCGCCGGCCAGGGCGATCGCCTGCATCAGCGTCGTCGGGCCGGTCATCTGGAACTGCCCCGGCTGCGTCACCTCGCCGAGCACGTAGAGGAACCGCGGCGCCCGGGCCTCGAGCGCCAGCGTGACGCTCACGCCGGGGATCAGCGCGTCGTAGCGGGCGTCGATCTCCATCTTCGCCTCTTCGAGCGTGAGGCTCTGGACCCGCACGCTGCCGAGGCCCGGCAGCTGGATCTCGCCGGCGGGCGTGACCACGGCGTTGATCTGCCGGCCGCCGAGGTTGCCGCCGCGGCTGTCGACCGTCTCCAGCAGGTCCTCCAAGCGAGTGTTCACGACGATCGGCGTCACGGTGATCGCCGGCACGGTGTAATACTCCTCGAACCGCTTCTCGAGGTCTTGCTGCAACGCCTCGATCGCCCGGCCGGCGGCCGGCACGCGGCCGATCAGCGGCAGCGTGATCATGCCGTCCGGCTGCACGACCAGCTCGCGGTTGAGGCTGTCGTCGGATTGCTCGCCGGCGGCGCTGTCGGAACCCGCCGAGCCGTCGCCGCCGGCGGTGAGCGATTCGACCCGCAGCCGGTCGCCGACCTGGATGCTGTACGGCCGGGCGAGCACCTCGCGGGTGCGGAGGAAGTAGATCGCCAGCGTGTCGTCGACCCGCATGCGGTACTCGCTCACGTGCTCCGAGCGCGAGTGGCCCACGTACTCGCCCTGGGCGTACGCCTGCCAATCGATCATCCCGCGCGAGTCCCAACCGACTTCGCCTTGGCAGCAGCCCGCCGCGCTGTCGACGCCCCAGATCGGGTGCGGCGCCGCCGGGTTGCAGCCTGGGCCGCAACCGGCGCCGCACGGGCCGCACGCCTGGCACAGCTCGACGCGGGGCGATTCGACGCGCAGAGGTTGCGCCGCGTAGTCGGCCGTGACGACGCCCGCGGGCGGGTGCGCTGCCGACGGATCGTTCGCTGAATGGCTGCGTTGCAACACCCAAGCCGAGGCGACGAGCGCGGTCGCCACGCCCAGCGCGAGCGAGATCCGCGCGGCGCCTCGAAGTCGACGATGGTTCATGGCTGATCGGTGTGGCATAGGGTGGAAAAGGTTTCTCAACGGAGCACGGTTTGGCTGCGGACCGGCGCCATGGTTGGTTGCGTGGACGGTCGCGTGAATGCAGCGCCCGCGGGAGCGGCTTGCTGAGGCGTGGGTCGGCGTGCGGCTTGGTTGGCGGGGCTCACGGTGACCGCGGCCATCCGCCACGGTCCCGACGGCAGCGTTTGCGGGCGCGTCGCAACGCGTGGCGCGGCCTGGGGCGTTGCCGGAGCTTGGCCCGCAGCGGCAACGTTGGCGGCGGCGTTCGAACCGGCGCCATCGCCGCGGAAGGCGGCGTTGCCGACCCACACCACGCCGCGGTCGCGTGAGAAGGCGCCCGTTTGGATCTCCGTGCGGGCGAGCATCTCGGCCTGGCGTCCGATCGTGTCGGCCTCGGCGGAGTTGCCGAGCTTGCGCTCGACCGACGCCAGGTTGCGCAGCACGGTCGACTTGCGTCCCTGCTGGGCGGCGAGCGACAGCACCTCGCGCGATTGCTCGTAGCGTCCGGTCTTCGCGAGCAGCACGCCGAGCTCGTTGGCCGCCATGTAGTTGCCGGGGTGCGCGGCGAGGGCGGCGCGGTAGAGCGAGACGCTGCGAACGTTGGCGGTCGCCTCGCCCTCGCTGGGGGCGAGCCGCTCGTTGGCCTTCGCCAGCCCGTGCAGCGCCATCGAGCCGGCCTGCTCGCCGGCTACGGCGGCGGCGAGCTTGCGCTCCGCGTAGCGGCAGTAGAGGGCGAGCGCCTCCTGCGGCAGCGTGCGCACCGGGTCGGCGCCCGCGCCGAGCATCGGCGTGGTGTGCGACGCGGCGATCTGGTTCACGTTGAGGCGGGCGCCGTAAGCGTCCCGCCCCACGAAGTCGATCGCCTCGTCGAGCGCCTTCAGGCCCGCCGCCAGCGAGCGGCGGTGGCGGTCGGTCATCGCGTCGGCGTCTTTGGCGACGGCGATCTTTTGCAGCACGTCGAGGAACCGCGCCCGGGCGGCGTAGTAAGCGCCGCCTTGGCCCAGGGCGAACGCCTGCCGCACCTCGCCGCGGAGCTTGAGGCTGATGTCGCCAGACGCCGGCGTGTAGCAGAGCAGCTCGTCGATCGTCGCGTCGGCCGCCAGGCGGGCGTCGGAGTCGGCGTAACCGATGAGCGGCGCCGTGCGGCCTACGTCCAGCAGCAGGGGCTGCAGGGCGGCCGACTCCTCTTCGGAGGCGAAGGCCGACTCGTCCGAAACGATCAGACGCGGCTCGCTCACGTCTACTTCCTCCGTCGCTGCCGCCGGCGAGTCGTCCGCGAACGAATCGAGCAACGGGCCCTCGAGGAGGTGGCTATCGGAGGCCAGATCTTCAGCGTTCGACGACTCGTCGTCGGATGGCGTCTCGATGACCAGGGCGTCCGATTCGGCGTCGCCCACCACAGCCACGTCCTCGACCGACGCGGCGTTCTCGCTGAATTCCTCGATGAGCTCGTCCAACGGCGGCAGCCGGTAGATCGCCTTGCGCATCGCCGGCCGCTCGTCGTCGCTAGGGAGCATGACGCCCCGCGAGTCGGCAAGCAGCGGCGCCCTCCCGCTATGGTTGCCGTTCTTGCTCGCGTCCGCGCCGGGCAATTGGTAGGGGATAACGTAAGACGGCTCCGAAAGGCCAAACCCTTGCAGCGGGGGCCAGGCGACGTCTTGGCGGGCCGGCGGATTGGACGTTTGACCGCTGGCCTTGCGTCCGTTGTCTTGGAACCCATCGATCGCGGCGTGCGACCCGGCCGGCGTTTGGTGGTCCGTCGTCTGCTGGAACCCCAGAGCCCAGCAGACACCAAAGGTGAGCCCGGCCACCGCCGCGACAAACGACAGCGCAGCGGCCGTCTGGGCCGCGAGGCGCAGCGGATCGATCGGCCGGGGGCGCCGAGCGGAAACGGCCTCGTTCGACGCTTCCATGCGTCTCCTGGGCGTGTTGGGGGGAGCGGGGATCGGTCGTGACGGGGCGGCGCGGTCCTTCGCGTCGCCCGGTCGCCGCGCAATGCTGGCGGGGTCTGCTCTGATGTTCGTCCCGCTGACCGGGCGACAACCAGCAAAACCGGCCCCTCCCGACCACCCCCGCCGCCCCGCGCCCGCACGACCCGCACAGCCGGAAGGGGCTGGGAGTTAGGGCTGGAGCTAGGAAGCGATCGAGTGCTAGCTTCCCGCTGCTTGCTAGCCCCTAACCCCTAACTCCTAGCCCCTACCGCTAAAACAGCCGGCCCTGGCGTTGCGGTTCGAGCGGCTCGGCGTTGAAGCCAAGGCCCAGCAGGTCGTCGACAAAGTCCACGGGGCCGTGCGTGCAGAGGACGCGCTTGGGCTCCACACGACGGACCGTCTCGACGAGCTCGTCGTAGTCGGCGTGGTCGGAGAGGGGCAACGCGTGGTCGACCCGCTGGCGGTACTTGGTCGACGGGTCGATCGCCCAGCCGGTCACGGCGAACGACGTGACCCGCCCGAGCTCGGCCAGCCGGTAGCCCTTCATGCTGGGCGGGGTCGTGATGACGGCGTGCCCGGCGAGCGGGCGGCCGGCGTAGGCGGCGTAGTCGGCCCCGGGCGAGGCTAGCGCCACGCCGCACCCCTCGTACACCTGGCTGATGCGGTAGATCTCCGGGTGCTGCAACACCGGCACGCCGTGGGTGGTGAGGATCTTGGTCACTTCCTGCGACTTGCCCATCGCGTAGGCGTGGATGACCGGCGTGCGGCCGTCTGCCAGCGCGGCGTGCACCAGCTCGAGGAGCTGCTCTATCACCACCTTGCGGGGCGGCATGCGGTAGCGCGGCCTGCCGAAGGTCGACTCCATCACCAGGATGTCCGCCTGGGGCGGGTCGGCCGGCCGGGCGGTGAGCGACTCGCCCAGCTTGTAGTCGCCCGTGTAGAGCAGCCGCTCGGCGCCGTCGTCGGCCAGCAGCATCGCCGAGCCCATGCAGTGCCCGGCCGGCGTGGCCGTGAGCCGCAGCGGGCCGTACTCGATCGCTTCGTCCCAAGGCATCTCGAGCGTCGCGAGCTTGGGGCTCATCCGCGCCCGGTAGAGCGCGGCGGTCTCTGGCGTGCAGAGCGCCAGCTCGTGCCGGCCCATATGGTCGGCGTGGGCGTGCGAGACGAACGACCGCGGCTGCCGACGGCGGAAGTCGATCGCCAGCCGCGGCCCGGTGAGCATCAAACCGTCTTCGTAGTGGAACATCGCGTTCGTGCAGGGAGATGCGTGAGAGCAAGATGGCGAGCCGGTTGCGCCAGCGGCCTAAGGGGCTAGGAGCACTGAACTGCGCGCCAGCCCTCCGGCCGCTGACGCGGCCGGCTCGCCTGACACTCGGCGGGGCGCCAACCTATACTAGCCGCTTCGTCCCTCGCACCCGATGCCCCGTCTCCCCAGCTGCCTGCATGTCGCTCCTCGAAATCATCCTGCTGGCCATCGTGCAGGGTCTCACCGAGTTCCTGCCCGTCAGCTCCTCCGGGCACTTGGTGGTGGCGAACGCGCTGCTGGGGGCCCTGGGGTACCCGCCGGCCAAGGACCTCATTGAAGTGAGCATCGTGCTGCACCTCGGCACACTGCTGTCGGTGCTGGTTTACTACCGGCGGGAAATCGCCCGCCTCGTGGGCGAAGACCGCCGCGTGTTGCCGCTGTTGGTGCTCGGCACCGTGCCGGCGGCCATCGTGGGCGTGGGGATCAAGAAGGGGCTCAGCGACGCGGCGTCGGACGCCGTGCTAGAGAACGTGCTCTTGGCGGGCCTGATGTTCCCCGTCACCGCGGCGCTGCTCGTTTGGGGCACACGCCACCGCGGCGGCGACGAGCGTTACCAGTCGCTCGGCTGGCGCGGCGTGCTGGCGATCGGCTCGCTGCAAGCGCTTGCCATCCTGCCGGGCATCTCGCGCAGCGGGGCGACGATCGCCGCCGGCTTGGGCGTCGGGCTCGACCGCCGCAGCGCGTCGACCTTCGCCTTCCTGCTGGCGATCCCCGCGATCCTAGGCGCCGGCCTGCTCGAAGGACTTGAGGTCATGGAGAGCGGCTCGACCGGCACGCCGGTCGCCAACCTGGCCGCCGGCTTCGCCGTGGCGTTCGCCGTTGGCCTGGGAGCGCTGGCGCTGCTGATCCGACTGGTCCAGCGTGGCCACCTGGACCGCTTCGCCTGGTACCTCGTGCCGCTCGGCGTAGCGGTGGTGGCGTGGCGGCTGGTGGGGTAAGGCCCCCTCCAGCCGATGTCCACTCGCCCGGCCATGTTGCTGAAGGCGCGTCGCTGCGCCTCACTCTTTCGCTTCGGTCCGGTTGCTAGCCACGCCGTGGATCGACAGCCTTGAGTAGCCGTAGGCGCCTTCCTCGGTCACGGGGCCTGGTTTCGTCAGTTTCTTTGGGAACTCGATGTGAGAGAGCCAGTCGGGGTTGGGGCTTGTGAGCCGCTCGAGCGCGTCGTCGAGCGACTCGCCTTCTCGCATGTTGATGATGCCCATGGGTTCGGCTAGCCAACCACGACGCCACAAGACGTTGTCCTCTCCATCGGTGAGCACCAACGCGCTGGCGAAGGGGCGGATCGTCTTGATCACAAATTTCTTCGTCCACGGCGGTTCGTTCCAGTTTCGGATCCGCAAATCCCGCTCGGGGAGTCGGGTGTAGACCACCCGCACCTGCAGCGGCGCCGAGTCGGCGACCGCGAACCCGGCGTTCTGAACCGCGTCGGTTAACTTGGCCTCGATGTCGCGTTCGGCGACTGCGCCCTGGTCGGTCTCGATGATCAGTTCGAAAGGGTCGCCCGGCCTGGCCGCCAGGAATGCTTGTTGCTCTCCCAAAACCCGCGAGTGCGCACGCGCCTCGTGATGGGGGACTTCGATCGACGCGATGTAGGGGTCTTGGCCGTCTTCGTTGCGGGGGCCGTACCAGATCCGCCCGTTGGCCGTCTCGCTGGCGAGGCCGCCGCGTGTTGAGACCCCGTACTCCCACAGCATAATGCCGCGATTCAGGTCATATAGTCTTTGGCCGTCGGCCAGCACGAGCATGTCGTCAACCCAATCAAGCCGCTCGTCGCTGGTCGGTTTGCTCTTAGTCAGTTTGCCGAGCGGGCTGCCGTCGGCCAGGTCCCATGCGGCGATTTGGTCGATCGATGAAGCGATCAAACGGGTGCAATCGTCGCTGAGCCCGACCGCTTCGAGGCGACTGAGATCGTGCTCCACCGTGGCCAGGTGACGTCCCTTGCGCAGGTCGAGCAGCGACACGGAGGATTCGGATCCTACGGCAAGCAACCGGCCCATTGCGCCGAGTCTTTGCACGTAAAAACGATCGCCGACGGGAATCTTGAAAACGGCCTTCGCCTCGACGAGGTCCCACAAGACCGGGTCGCTGCGAGCGACTCCCAGCAGGGCGTGCCGCGGACCGGTGAACCACGCTTGATCGACGCCGCGCCTACGCGTATCGCGGGGGCTGGGCTCCCACAGGGCGATCGTCTTAAGCCCGCCGCGGGTGATCTTCGCCAGGGTCACCTTGGTGTTCATGTCGTCATTAAAGTGAGTGCCGCCGAGCAGCACGAGGGCGCTCTCGGGGCGTACGGCGAGCGCCTTGGTATACTGGGGTAGCTCGATCAGACCGGCCGATCGCCTCCCGGCGAGGTCGAGCATCTCGAGAAAGACGCGGTCCCTGGAAGAGCCGCCATCGACCTTTCTCTGCACGATCGCCCGGCGGCCGTCGCGGGAGATATCGAGCGTGATCATCTCTTCGCCCCGGTTGCCTTGGTCAGGCAGCGGCGTGAGTTCGACCGCCTTGGTCATCGTGAAAGCGCGTTTCGGGCTGACGGCGTAATCGTTGGGGCTGAACTGCCAGGACGCGAATTCTTTGCCACGGATCTCTTTGAGCGAAGCGAAGTCGGGTTTCTTCAGCAGCGCGAGAACGCTCCGTGCGCCAGAAAAGGGGTTGGCAGCCGAGGCGAACGGGTTGCCCTTATCCTGGGCGCTCTGTTCACGAGCTGCGCGAACGTACGACTGGTCATCGGCCGAAAGCCGGTCGAGCGGCACGCGGAGTTCCTCGCCGTCGCGTTTGCTGAGTTTCACCGCATCGCCATCGACGCCTGCGTACACGGCCTCAATCTTGTACGAGCCGCTGCGGTCGGACCACGTGCGGAGTACGAATCCGCTCCCACCAGGCTTGGTGGGGTCAATCGGGTACAGGCTCGAGCGTGGGGCGAGAAACGCCAGTTCGGAGAGCCTCTCGATGGTGGTCCGTTGCTTGCGGCGGCTGAACTTCTCGGCCAACCTCTGCTTGTCGACGAGCACCACTCGGACCCTGCCTAAACTATCCGGCGACCGAACGATCGCCTCATATGGCTCGCCGGCGATCAAGAGCTCGACATGGTCACCCTCCTGCAAGTCGTCGTCCTCGTCGAACCTGTTCTCCGAGACCCGATCTGAGAATGCCCGATCGCCAAAGCCCGAGTTGTCGAATGCCTCTGCAAAATCCCTGGCTAAGCTCTTCGGGAGTCCCTCCGGAGGTCCCCCTCGAAATCCCTCCGGCATGCCCCGCTGCGAGCGTGGGCTTCTGCCGCTGCGTCGCAGGCGGTCGGCGTACTTCTCGTCGCTCAATTCAGCGGGGTCGACACGCACTCGAACCAGCCGCTCGCTCGGCTCGCTTGACACGACCTCGCCGTAATCGATTCCCGCCACGAAGGCGTCGAAGTCCGTGACCGGCGCTAGTCGAAACACGTTGTTCCGGCTTTGCCAACTGCTGGGGCCCGTCTCGGGCAATGACAGAATCATCAGGCGAGAGATCACTTCGAGGGGGTCGGTTCCCTCGGTCTCCTCCAGCTGGTTGGCATCGGCTAGCTCCCTGTCGCCGAGCGCCATGAAGATCTCGTCGATCTCGATCGGGGCCGAGTCGGATTGCAGAAGACGTTTGTAGTTCGTGATCTCGACAAGCACGTACTCCTGCTCGGCTCCCCGTTGGCCCCAAGCCGGAACGCCGGTGAGGGTGGCCGCCATGAGTGTCGCGGCCGAATAGAGCAGGGCGCCAGTAACTTTGTATCTTCTCTTGGTGACCTTCACCGTCTCCCCCCAGATCGATGTGCGACATGCGGCAGAATCGCAGTATAGACCGGGCCTATTGGCGAACCAAACACTTGCCGCGTTGTCCCTCAGCCGTGGGGGACATAAACTGGGGTATTGCCCCAGTCGGCCGCCCGATGCCCACCCGGCGCCTCCCGACGACCGTAGGTCGTCGGCTGCTTTCCCCCGACCTCTGACCTCCCACCTCTGACCTCCCGCAATGCCCACCGAGGAAGAGATTTACCAGGAGCACATCCTCGACCACTACGAGGACCCGTTCCACCGCGGCGAGCTCGCCGGGGCGACGCACGCGCACGAGGACAAGAACCCGCTCTGCGGCGACGTCGTAAAGATCGAACTCGTCATGGACGACGACGGCCGGGTGAAGGACTGCATGTTCTCGGGCGACGGCTGTGTGATCAGCCAGGCGAGCGCCTCGATGCTGCTCGAAGAGCTCCACGGCAAGACGATCGAAGAGGTGCAGAAGTTCTCGGCCGAGGACATGCTGAAGCTCTACGGCCCCAGGCTCACGCCCAACCGCCAGAAGTGCTGCCTGCTCTCGTGGCGCGTGATCCAACTGGCGATCCATTCGCCGGTGGAGTCTTGAGGATTCACCACAGAGAGCACAGAGGACACGGAGACGAAAAATAGGACGCGGATGAACGCGGATTGAGCGGATCATCGCGGATTTATTTCAATCGCCCCCTTTTTGTGAGGCGACCGCAACAAGCCAGTTCTCATTCGATTCGTCAGATACTTTTTTTCTGATCCGCGTCCATCCGCTCAATCCGCGTTCATCCGCGTCCCATTCTTCTCCTGTCTTTCCTCCGTGATCTCTGTGCCTCTGTGGTTCATCCCCCAACGATCGCCGACGTGAACGAAGCCGACCTCCTGCCGGAGAGCCTGCGCGAGGATTTTCCGATCCTTCAGCAGACCGTGCACGGCGACAAACCGCTGGTGTTTCTCGACTCGGCCGCCAGCAGCCAGCGGCCGCGGCAGGTCACGCAGGCGCTGGTCGATTGCTACGAGCAGGACTACGCGAACGTCCATCGCGGCATTCATGTCCTCAGCGAGCGGGCGACCGACGCCTACGAGCTGGCACGGGCCAAGGTGCGCGACTTTATCGGCGCCGAGCACTCCCGCGAGGTTGTGTTCACCGCCGGCACGACGGCTTCGATCAACACCGTGGCCCGCTCGTGGGGCGACGCCAACCTCGCGGCCGGCGACGAGATCCTCGTCACGCCGATGGAGCACCACTCGAACCTCGTGCCGTGGTTCCAGCTCGCCGAGCGCACCGGGGCGGTGATCAAGCACGTTGCAATGACCGACGACGGCCGGCTGCTGCCCGAAGCGTTCGACGAGGCGATCAACGAGCGGACCAAGGTCGTGGCCTTTACGGCGGTGAGCAACACGCTTGGCACAGTGAACCCCGTCAAAGAGATCGCCGCCAAGGCGCGGGCCGCCGGGGCGATCAGCGTGGTCGACGCCGCCCAGAGCGCGCCGCACATGACGACCGACGTGCGGCAGCTCGGCGTCGATTTCCTCGCCTTCAGCGCCCACAAGCTGTGCGGGCCCTCGGGTGTCGGCGTGCTGTACGGCCGCGAGGCGTTGCTTGAGGCGATGCCGCCGTTCTTGGGTGGTGGGTCGATGATCAACCGGGTGTACGACGACCACTTCACCCCGGCCGGCCTGCCGGCCAAGTTCGAGGCGGGCACGCCGCCGATCGCCCCGGCCATCGGCCTGGGGGCGGCGATCGACTACTTGCAAGCCATTGGCTTGGGCCGGATCCACGCGCACGAGGCCGCGCTGGTCGGCTACGCCTGGCGGCGGCTCGCCGATATCGAGGGGCTGCGGCTGTTGGGGCCCTCGCCGCTGGAGCACGGGCCCGAGGTGCGGGCCGGGCTGGTGAGCTTCGTGCTCGACCGGCCGCACGCCCACGACATCGCCCAGCTGTTGGACCGCGACGGCGTCGCCGTCCGGGCCGGCCACCACTGCACCCAGCCGCTGCACGACCGATTGGGGATCACCGCAAGCACGCGGGCGAGCTTTTACCTCTACACCACGCGGGGCGAGGTCGACGCCCTGGCCGATTCGCTCGCCACCGTGCGCGAAAAATTCCGCCCCACGGGCCGCAAACGCAAGCCGCGTTCGGCAGGGGAATGACGGATCCCGGATGAACCGCGACGAAACCTAGCGGTGGCGCCCCCCCGCTTTCGGTCATTCGGCTTCCCTCAACGAGGCGTGCCCGGCGGGATTTCACCGCGGCAAACCCTGGGCAACGGCTGTTGTGCGGCCCCGTCAGGACGGCTAGAATTCGGGATTCGTTGATTTTACCCAACCCGCCCAAGCTGACGGGTCCCACGCCGACCGACAGGTTGGCCCCCGTTCCTCGCGAGTGCTAATCGGATGCGTTTCTGGCTGATCGACGCGATCGAGAGCTTTGAGCCCGGGGTTGGCCTGACGGCGTCGAAGAACGTTTCGTACAGCGAAGAGTACCTGCAGGACCACTTCCCGGAGTTCCCGGTCCTGCCGGGCGTTTTCCAGCTCGAGGCGGCCACCCAGGCGGCGGCTTGGTACCTGAGGATGGCCGAGGGCCACGCCCACAGCGTCGTCACGCTCAAAGAAGCCAAGAACGTCAAGTACGCCGACTTCGTTTCGCCCGGCGACCGGCTCACGATCCGGCTGGAGCTTGTGAAGCAAGACGACCGCGACGCGATGTTCAAAGTGACCGGCGGAGTGGGAGAAAAGACCTCACTCACCGGCCGCATCGTTGTCGAGCGTTTCAATTTGGCCGATACCGACCCGAGCCAGGCCGAGGCCGACGCCCACCTCCGCAAGAACCAACGCGAAATCCTGCAAGCGATCCACCCGGCGGGCGTGGCGCTGCTGTCCCGAGAGCCAGCCGGCGCCAGCTAGCACTGGCTCCCCCCCGGGACGGTCGCCCTTCCTCGCGAAGCCGATACCTGAAACAATCACGCCGCGCTTCGAGCGCGGCTCCGCCGCTAGCGGCGGACACCCACCCGATCATCATGCCCGGCCGCCCCGGCCGCGAAACCAGGGACGATTTCACCGAGAAGGTACGAACCTACCATGCCCGACAAAGAAGAGATTTTCGCCAAGGTGCAAGAGGCTCTCGTCGACGCCCTGGGCGTTGAAGACGACGAGGTCACGCCCGAGGCGACCCTGCAAGGCGACCTCGACGCCGAGAGCATCGACTTCCTGGACATCGTGTTCCGGCTCGAGAAGTCGTTCAACATCAAGATCGAGCGCGGCGAGCTGTTCCCCGAGGACATCCTCACCAACAGCGAGTACGTGACCGACGGCAAGGTCAACGACACCGGCCTGGCCAAGCTCAAGGAGCGGATGCCGTTCGCCGACCTCAGCGGCTTCGAGAGCGACCCGCAGGTGCAGAAGCTCGGCAAGCAGCTCACCGTGCAAGACATGTGCAACTTTGTCGAGCACAAGCTCGCCGCGGCGGCGTGAGTGTGAGACACGGCGACCCCCCGCCTGCTTTGCGCGTTCTCCCTCCCCCTGGTGGGGAGGGCCGGGGAGGGGGGATGACCCGGGCACCCGGTGTGCTCCACATCAGACCGAGTACCTAGCGCCTCACCCCTCCCCGCTCCGTCTTGGGCAACGGGCCTCCCCATCCAGGGGAGGGGAACCAAAGGTCGCCACCGGCGACAAACTTTCCTTTCACTAAGCTCTGTTCGCCATGCGTTGGTTCTGGGTCGATCGCTTTACCGAATACGCCGCCGGCTCGCACGCCGTGGGGGTCAAGGGCGTGTCGCTGGCCGACGACCACATGCACGACCACTGGGACGTCTACCCGGTGATGCCCAACTCGCTGATCGCCGAGGGGATGGCCCAAACGGCCGGCCTGCTGGTGAGCGAGCTGTACGACTTCCAAGAGCTGGTCGTGCTGGCCAAGTTCACCAAGCTCGCGTTCAGCGGCCTCGCCCGACCGGGCGACTCGCTCGTGTACCGGGCCGAGATCGGCCGCCGGGTCGACGTCGGCGCCCAGTGCACGGTGACCGCCCACATCGGCGACCGCCAGCAGGCCGAGGCCGAGATCTTTTTCGCCCGCTTGGCGAAAGGAGAAGGCGCCGAGGCGTCGGAAACCGGCCGCGACGAGCGCGGCCTGCCGGCCCGGCTGTTCGATCCGGTGGACCTGGTGCGCTGGCTGCACACGACCGACGTGTTCCGCGTGGGCCTCCGCACGGACGGAACGCCGATGAAGCCCGAGCAATACGGCCTGCCGACACTCTGTACTTCTGCTTAAGAAAAGACGAACCACGACGGAACAACGGAACGACGTAGGAAAAATTGGGGGAGGCGTCTCCGACGCCGATGACGTTCTGATTGCCAACTAAGGCTGTTCAGACTCCATCGGCTTGAGAATCGCTTTCCACGATTCGACCTCTATCTCTTTCCGCTGTTCCTTCGTGGTTCTTTACTACGATCACCGAGCGGAGCTAGCGATGCGTAATCGAGTCGTGGTGACGGGCGTTGGCTGTGTCACGCCGTTGGGGACCACCGTTGCCGAGCTGTGGGACAACCTCGTGGCCGGCAAGAGCGCCGTGGGTCCGACCACGCTGTTCGACGCCAAGAACTTTCCCACCAAGATCGCCGCCGAGGTGCGCGACTGGTCGATCGCCTCGGTGGGCGAGGACGAGAAGGAGTGGGAGGGCCGCGGCCGCCACACCCGCTTCGCCGCCGGCGCGGCGCGGCAGGCGATGGACGACTCGGGCCTGCTGGGCACGGTCGAGCCCGAGCGGCTTGGCGTGTACCTCGGCGCCGGCGAGGGGCAGCAAGACTTCCAGGCGTTCAGCAAGATGATGACCGCCGCGCTCGAGAGCGGCGAGCTGGACCTCTCGGTCTTCGTGCAGCAGGGGCTCGTCCACCTCGACCCGCAGCTCGAGCTCGAGCAAGAGCCCAACATGCCGGCCGGCTACCTGGCCGCGATGTTCGACGCCCAGGGGCCCAACTTCAACTGCCTCACCGCCTGCGCCGCTAGCAGCCAGGCGATCGGCGAGGCGACCGAGATCATCCGTCGCGGCGACGCCGACGCGATGATCTCCGGCGGCGCCCACAGCATGATCCACCCGTTCGGCGTGTCGGGATTCAACCTGCTCACGGCGCTCTCCACCCGCAACGACGAGCCGCACCGCGCGAGCCGGCCGTTCGAGCGCCACCGCGACGGCTTCGTGCTGGGCGAGGGCGCCGCGATGGTCGTGCTCGAGGAGTACGAGCACGCCAAGAAACGCGGCGCGACGATCTACGGCGAGATCTTGGGCTACGGCACGACGGCCGACGCCTTCCGCATCACCGACACCCACCCCGAGGGGCGCGGCGCCACCACCTGCCTGAACATGGCGCTCAAGGACGCCGGCAAGAACACGGACGAGATCGACTACGTGAACGCCCACGGCACGAGCACGAGCGTCAACGACCGCGTCGAGACGCTCGCCCTGAAGCAGGCGCTCGGCGAGCACGCCTACAAGACGCCCGTTTCGAGCACCAAGAGCATGATGGGCCACCTCATCGCCGCCGCCGGCGCCACGGAGCTGATCATCTGCCTGATGGCGATGCGGCACAACATCGCGCCGCCGACGATCAACTACGAAGAGGCCGACCCCGACTGCGACCTCGACTACGTGCCGAATGAGGCCCGCCAAGTCGAGTGCAAAACCGTGGCGAGCAACAGCTTCGGCTTCGGCGGGCAGAACATCACGCTCGTGGCGGGCGAGGTTTGATCGCAGTTTAGAGCGGTTTGCTCATTGGTGTAGACGCTCGGCTCGCGATCGGCGTCATGGCTTCGTCAGCCTGCATCGACAATGCACCGCATTGCCTGCTTCGGCTTCCTCGCCACGCCCCCAATCGCTTCCCCGCTCGTCCACACCAATTCGAAAAACGCTCTAAGCGCAGCGCAGGCGAGCCGGCGGCGTAAGCCGCCGGAGTTTCCCCGCTAGCGCCACACCGCCCCGCTCCGAGCAACTCCGGCGGCTCACGCCGACGGCTCGCCCCACGAAACAAAGCCAGCCGCCCTCAACGCATCCTTGCGTCGTGGCGGCTGGCTGAGCGTGATTCCGTTCACGCCGGTGTCTCTTGCTTCTCGCTTCGATCAGTTGGGGCCGATCGAGGGCGGGTTGCACATGAAGAAGTCGCGTGGACCGCGTACCGTGTAGTACGGGTACGCGGTTTGGGCCGACGGCGGGCCGGGCGTGAAGCCGTAGGCCGAGTCGCAGCGACCACAGTCGAGCACCTTGCCGACCATGTGGTTGATGCAGCCGTTGCCCGTCGCGCAGCCGTCGCAAGATCCGCATCCGCCACCGCCGCGGGCGAAGAGCCCGCCGCCGATGCCTTCGCCGCAGTTGTCACCGCAGCCGACCTGGTCCATGCAGCCGAGCATGCCCTGGCCTTGGTAGCTGGCTTGAGAGACGGCCTGCGGCGGTCCCTGGGCGAAGCGGTTGCCCTGCATGTGTGCCAGCGGGCCGGGCGCGCCGACCGACTGACAGCCGACGCTCGTCGCAACGAGCGCAGCCGCTAGCGCGGCTAACTTGAGATTCATCTTGGTTCCCCCCATTCCGCTCTCGTCAGACACCGCGCCGTGTGCGTGTACCGGAACGGCCGACCGATCGGCCCCACGCGGCTTGCCCGAGAGCTGGTACGACTGGTATCGGCGGAGCAATCGGCGCAATCCAGTTTTTCGCACCTCGGCGAGAGGGATCGACGCGGCTTGCTGGCGCCGCTGGCGCCCGCCGCACACGCCATACCCCAACGGGTCACGTCGGCGTTGGACCGAGCGTGCCGATGTGTTACAAGATTAGACCCGATCCCGTAGGTCGGGCTTGCGCGCAGGCACGGAAGCCTCTGCCCCAAGCCCGGCGCCGCACCCACGTCACGGAAGACGCATGACAGGTTTTGGCCGCGCAGTACGCCTGGCCCTCGGTTCGCGCGGGCTTGTGGCCGGCTGCTTCGTGACGTCGCTGTTCGTCGCGGTGCTGTGGGCCAGCAACCTGATGGCCGTTTGGCCGCTGGTCGACGCGGTGATGCGCGGCCAGTCGGTGCCCCAGTGGCTCGAGAGCGAGGCGGAGACTCAGCGGACCGAACTCGCCGAGCGCACCCAGCGCCGCATCGAGCTCGGCCTGCAAGTCGCCCACGCTTCGCCCGACCAGCACCCCCGACTGCGGCAGCTGATCGCCGACTCGAAACGCGAGTCGGGCTACACCCGTGAGAAGCTCGAGTGGAACGCGTGGGTCCGGCCGATCGCCGCGCGCTGGCTGCCCAGCACGCCGTTCGAGACGCTCGTATGCGTCTGCGCCTACGTGATGATCGGCACGCTTCTGAAGAACCTCTTCCGGGTGCTCAACCTGGTGTGCGTCGCGCGGCTGGGGCACGTCACTTGCTTCAACCTGCGCAAGGACTACTACCGCCAACTGCTGAGGCTCGACCTGAGCGAGTTCTCCGAACGCGGCCGCGGCGACCTGATGAACCGCTGCACCACGGACCTCAACGAGGTCGGCACGGGCGTCCAGACCTTGTTCGGGCAGGCCGTGCGCGAGCCGCTCAAGATGATCGCCTGCTTCGCCGGCGCCGCCTGGGTGAGCTGGCGGCTGCTGCTGCTCACCATCGTCGTGGCGCCGATCGCTTTCTTCGCAGTCCGCGCGCTGGCCAAGTCGCTCAAGCGGGCCAACCGCCGGGCGCTCGAGGAGCTCTCCGGCATCTTCGAGACCCTCACCGAGACGCTCTCCAGCATCCGCCTGATCAAGGCCTTCACGCTCGAGTCGGCCGAGCGGGCCCGGTTCCACGACTCGGCCAAGGCGCTCTACGAGCGGCAGATGAAGATCGCCCGCTACAACGCGCTGGTGAGCCCGCTGACCGAGAACCTCGGCATCATGATGGTCATGCTCGCCGCGCTCGCCGGCGGCTTCTTGGTGCTCAACCAAGAGACCCATCTGTTCGGTGTGCGGATCAGCGAGACCCCGCTCACGCACGGCCACATGACGCTGTTCTTCGCCATGCTGATCGGCATGAGCGACCCGGCCCGGCGGCTGGCCGAGGTGTTCAACCGCCTGCAGATGGCCAGCGCCGCGTCGGACCGGGTGTTCGAGGTGCTCGACCGCCGGCCGACGATCGTCGACCCGCCGGCGCCCGCGTCGTTCCCGCTCAAGTGGCGTTCGCTCGCCTTCGAGCAAGTCACGTTCGGCTACGGCGGCGGAGCCTCGGTCCTGAAGAACGTCGACCTCGAGGTGCGCCGCGGCGAGCGGATCGCCATCGTCGGCCCCAACGGCTGCGGAAAGAGCACGCTGTTGTCGCTGCTGCCGCGGTTCTACGACACCACGGGCGGCGCGATCCGCATCGACGGCGTCGACGTGCGTGACCTGCGGCTGCGGGCCCTCAGGTCGCGGATCGGCATCGTCTCGCAGCAGGCCCACCTGTTCAACACCTCGGTGGCGGAGAACATCTCGTTCGGCCGCCCCGGCGCCACTCGCGAAGAGATCGAGGCGGCCGCCGTCCAGGCCCACGCCGACCGGTTCGTGCTCGACAAGCTCGAGCACGGCTACGACACGATCGTCGGCCCCGGGGGCTCGCGGCTCTCGGGCGGTCAGCGGCAGCGGATCGCGCTGGCGCGGGCGATCCTGCGCGACCCGGAGATTTTGATCCTCGACGAGGCCACCAGCCAGATCGACGTGGAGAGCGAGCGGCTCATCCACGACGCGCTCAAGCGATTCACCGTCGGCCGCACGACGCTGCTCATCACCCACCGCCCCAGCACGCTCACCCTGGCCGACCGGGTGGTGGTGATGGACCACGGCGTGATCGACGACATCGGCACCGCCGACGAGCTGTACGCCCGCTGCGAACTGTTCCGCACACTGTGCAGCGGCGGTTACCGGGCGAGCGCGTGAGACGGGCGCGCAGGGCCTATCCTGGCAGAGTGCGGCCAGAGATTTTTCTCTTTCTTTGAGCAGACGCGCTGCGCCCTTTTGGCACGGGCAGCCAGGCTGGGAAGCCGCTTGGCGTTGCCTCCGCCCGGTTGACCTCTCTCCTAGGCCCCCCACGGGCACGCCATCCGGCGTCGCATGCCTCGTCCTTGCCGGGCTGTGGGCTTCGCTGCGGGCCTTCTCACTAGCGGCACGGGCGGCTCTCCAGCTTGCGTCACGAGCGAACAGGGGGTCGCTTGCGCAAACGCAGATTCTCGCATCGCCACTATTGCAATCCGTTTGCACTAAGATAATATGCACATGAATTGCATTTGCTTTCATTGTGCGTATAGAAGGCCGGCGGACGCGTCTTTCTTCTCCCGCACGCCGAGCAAAGCGCAGGGGGCTTGTGCCCCTCCCACTTTCTATTTCTTCCAGGAGAGATCGACCCCATGAACGTGACCCGCTTTACCTTGATCGCGGCCGCAATGGCCCTTGCACTCGGCGCGCCGCTGACCGCTCGCGCCGAGCTGGCCCAGTATTACATCGGCATCGATAGCCGAGACACGCCCTACGACGCTCCCGCCAGCGAGGGCGGCGGAGCCTACCCCGACAACCCGAACGAGAACCGCCTGACGCTGCTCTTGCAGCATGGCAGCCACTACCACGGCATCGGGCAGTACACTTACAGCGGATCGGCCGCGTCGCCCACGCTCGTCGACACGAACAGCAACAACCGCCTGCCCGAGGGGTACACCGGTCAGGAGCCCCTGCCGCTCCTGCCGGGCAGCGGCGTTTACGCTGGCAAGATGACCAGCAAGGCGCTGTTTGGCGTGACCTACTCCGACCTCGAGATGCTCAACGTCCAATCGCTCGACGGCGCAGGGGCTCTTGAGCAGGTCCTGTTCGACAGCAGCTCGGGTCGTTGGAACGCCGAGTTCGACACCGCCCACATCCACCTGGAGCTGGTGAGCGTCAGCTCCCCGCTGCTCGGTGTCGGCACGCTGGGCAATCCGAACGCCCTGTCGTTCGGGGGCGACGTGCACCTGGGCGACGGCGACGAGCTCTTCTCGTTCACCCCGGTGCTGTGGGTCGATGAGGCCGCCCCGGTCGGCACGTACTCGGCCGAATTCCGCCTGGTCGACGAGTCCAGCGCCTTTGGCGACTCGGGCCGCTTCTTCATCGACGTGCAGCAGGTTCCCGAGCCAACGGCTCTTTCGCTCGCCGGAGTCGTGATGATCGCCCTTGGCGTGACCCGTCGGCGGAACGCCTAACAACACTTCCCCCAGGTCCCCGGCGGGGCAACCCGCCGGGGCGTGTGGGGGATGGGCCTTTGACGGATTCCGATCTGATCCAGCGAGTGGGGTCCGCTGTGCGGACCGCTCATAGCAGGTGGCGGGGGCGCCCGTGAGGGAAGCCCCCGAGGCAGCGAGACTCGGCCTGTGGCGCTCGGGGGCTTCCGCTTCGCGGTGCGCCCCCGCCACCCTTATTTGCTTCTCTGGACCGTCGTCGTTCCTTTGTTCCTTCGTGGTTCCCTTCCTTAGAACCACTAATCGCGCGGCCAATAATTTCTTTACGCGACTTATCCGTCTTCGACGGACTCCGCTGTGCTCCGCTAATCGAACTGATTGCAACGACTTCGAACAAAACCACGAGTGGCTAAGAAACGCCGCTGAGCGCGGCGGTCAAAAGCGATTGTCGAAATCAGGCGGGCGGGCTGCTACACAGACAATTGATCGCCGCAGAGAGCGTGAACCTAGGCCCGAGGAGTGCGTTCTAGTGAACGTTCCCTCACTCCAGCCACCCGGTCGCGTTTTTAGCCGTGTTTCTTGGTAAGACAAGAGGAGAATGTTTCGGACGGACCCGCGCCGCTCGTTTATCAAATACTATTGGTCACGCATGAGCGGCACGCTCTTCGCTTCGCACGGCCCAGTACCCACCAAAAAAGGCCGCGACGGGTAATCCCGCCGCGGCCTTGATCGTTCAATCGTTGCTAAGCCGACTCACATCTTGCCCATCTTCGAGCAGAGGTCGACGGTGCGGCAGCTGTAGCCCCACTCGTTGTCGTACCAGCTGACGATCTTGAAGAACTTGTCGCCCATCGACGTGGTCCAGGGGCCGGCGAAGATCGAGCTGTGGGGGTCGCCCACGATGTCGGTCGAGACGATCGGGTCCTCGGTGTAGGCCAGGATGCCCTTGAGCGGGCCCTCGGCGGCGGCCTTCATCGCGGCGTTGATCGCGTCGACGCTCGTGGCCTTCGACAGGTTGACCGTCAGGTCGACCACCGAGCCCGTGACGACCGGCACCCGCATGGCGTAGCCGGTGAGCTTGCCCTGCAGCTCGGGGATCACCAGGCCGACGGCCTTGGCGGCGCCGGTCGTGGTGGGGATGATGTTCATCGCCGCGGCGCGGGCCCGGTACGGGTCCTTGTGCGGCAGGTCCTGCACGTTCTGATCGTTCGTGTAGGCGTGGATCGTGGTCATCAGACCGCTCTCGATGCCGTAGTTGTCCTGCAGCACCTTGGCCACCGGGGCTAGGCAGTTGGTGGTGCAGCTGGCGTTCGAGACGCACTTCATGTCGGCGGTGAGCTTCTCGTCGTTGACGCCCATCACGCAGGTCAGGTCGGCGCCGTCCTTGGCGGGCTGGCTGATGACAACCTTCTTGGCGCCCGCGTCGAGGTGCGTGTCGTAGCCGGCCTTGCCGTCGGCCGCCTTGGCGGCGAACACGCCGGTCGACTCGACCACGATGTCGGCGCCCAGCTCGCCCCACGGGCACTCGGCCGGGTTGCGGATGGCGGTCGCCTTGATCGGCTTGCCGTTGACGATCAGCGCGTCGTCGTTGAAGTCCACCGTGCCGGGGAAGCGGCCGTGGGTGCTGTCGTATTTCAGCAAGGTGGCGAGCATCTTGTTGTCGGTGAGGTCGTTGATACCGACCACCTCGAACTCGTCCGAGCGCTCTTGCAGAATACGGAACGTGAGGCGGCCGATGCGGCCGAACCCGTTGATGGCGACTTTGATAGCCACGGTAAAATCTCCCAGGTGGGGGGTAGGCGTAGGTGGAGCGACCAACGAGAAGTCGCGGCCCCTAGCGGGCCGGGGTCGCCCCGGTGGGGGCACGCATCCTGCGACAAGCCGGGAATTATAGCGGCCCCCCGGCGGGCCCTCAACCGTCCCAAAACGGTCCCTGCCAAAGCCTTAGGGCCGAAGCCCCCACCTCACGGCGACTTCAGCGGCCGCTGGGATCACGGGCTCGCGGCCCGCCGCCAGGGGCAGTCGCCGCCCCGCCACGGATTGGCAGAAAACCCCCAGCAGAAACGGCGTAATCCGACTATACGTTCCGATAAATCCTGTCCCTAGGAACACTTGCAGGCGTAAAATTGACACCACTCGGCCGCGCTCTTATACTTCTCATCGCTAGGGTAGTAAGGCGATGCGAGACGCTTCGTCGGCGACCCGGTCGGGCAGTTGTTGGCTCGATCACCTCGTTGCGGGGGGCATCGCGGCGCAAGCCGCCGCCAATCGCATCGGCGCCGACCGTTCCTTTTCGATTCGACCCCCTCTGTCGTGAAGACTTGCTTATGGTTTCCGGCGCGTACCGCGTCGATCGCCAGCAGGCCCCCACGGCGGACAGAGCCACTCTGGGCGCGCCACTTCATGGGCATCGGGTCGTAATCGCTTCCCCTTGCCCTCGCCGCATCGCGGCGGGTGACGCTCCGCCCCGAGGAAGCACTGCACTCCCCTCGCAACGCCGCCCCGTGTCAAGGCGACGTCGAACGTGACCTGAGTGGTAGAGCACGGCCGCCGGCCACGTTCCATTTTGAGTTTTTTTCGTTTCGTGCTAGGAGAGTTGCGACGTGTTGCAGGGTACGATTAAGAAGTTGACCGACAAGGGATTTGGCTTCATCCAGGGCGAGGGGGGAGACATCTTCTTCCACCACTCGTCGGTGAACGGCGCCAATTTCGACGACCTCCGCGAGGGCCAGACGGTGGAATACACCGAAGGCGAGGGACCGAAGGGCCCGCGGGCTGAGAGCGTGACGGTGGTTGAGTGATGTCGGCGTAAGCCGACGGCGGCCCCAGGCCCTCACTCGGCGCCCCGAGAACAACCACGAGAGCCGCCCCGGCGTTCACGCCGGGGCGGCTTTCTTTTTTGGGCCCGTCTTATTTAGCCCGGTCACGATGGGGATCCCGCTGGTTACTGGCCGCTAAGCACGGTGGGCCCAACTGGTCTTCGCGCGATTCGTGTGCCACTTGCTGTGAGTAAGTGATCCAAGCAGGGCGGTTGCGAAATATCTTTTCGCGACCGATGAGGGTCACTCCTTTGCTGCGGGCGGTATCCTGGAAACTGCGTCGAACGATGAAGCCGACTCGGGTTTGTCGCTGTAGGATGGCGTGCTTGCATACTTCGAGGGCAACCAGAAAGATGGGTAGTCCCGTCGGTGTAAGTCCGGAAGAACAGCCACGTCTAACTCCGATGGAACCACACCCGTCCTACGAACTTACGGTTTCCTGACAAATCGAATTGCCAACCGCCGATGAAGTTTCGCATTCAGACCATCCTCTGGGTGATCGCGGTGCTAGCCTCTGCACTGGCGACCTTCGACCACTTCGCGATCGTCTGGGCACTGGTCGTTCTAGCTTCTTGGGGAGTGCTCTACCCAGCATCTACACTCGTCGAACGAGGTTTATTGGTCTTCATTCTGCTGATCTTGTTAGCACTCATGATTCCTGCAGCAATGAGATCTCGGGAGCCTGAACGAGTATCGCGTTGCAGAGTAAATATCCGAACGACCGCGGGTGCGTTACTGCGATACGCGTCGGAAGAATCGCACCGTCTACGTCAAGCACGGACGGGAGCTATCGACCCAAGTGTGCATAGCTGGAGAACACACCTGCTTCCGTATCTGGGCCACGAGTCGGTGAGAAGCCAGTATCGGTTGGACGAGCCTTGGAATGGCGAGGCAAACAA
Source organism: Pseudobythopirellula maris (assembly GCF_007859945.1). Taxonomy (GTDB): domain Bacteria; phylum Planctomycetota; class Planctomycetia; order Pirellulales; family Lacipirellulaceae; genus Pseudobythopirellula; species Pseudobythopirellula maris. The sequence continues at coordinate 1,079,444 of NZ_SJPQ01000002.1, forward strand.
GGCCGCTCGCAGCCACCTAATACCTGAATATTCTTGCGATAACGATGACTGTAGGGTTAACTCACCGCGTGCCCTCAGCGATGCCACCACCAGTTACTTTGCAGTTGTAGGGCCAAGGACTGCTTGGGGAGTTCTTTCATCAGGTGACACGATCAGCGATGATCCTAGCCGTACAATTCTTCTTATCGAACAGTTAGATAGAGGCGTTGCCTGGAGTAACCCAACCGATATCGAGTTCGGTCAGGCGCTTGCCCTACTAACGGATTTTCAGGTGGTGCCTTCGGGACGTCACTTTAGCTGGGGGAAGCCTGGCTTCTTCGACAAGCCTCCACCACGTGCTAGCCCGCAGGGCTTCAACGTGGCGTTCGCCGATGGAAGCGCTAGGTTCGTGTCAGTGCCTATACCACGCGACCTGGCAATCGCTGTACTCACAGCGAATGGAGGGGAGCGAATTAGCGACGATGATTTCTCCCGACTCTACCGTGCAGAGATTGACTATTCGAAGATCTACGCCTTCACCTTCTTTGTGCTGATGTCACTACTGCCCGCCCTGCGTTGGTTTCCCATACGCTCGGTCGCAGCTGTGGGCAGGGGAGTTCTGCCAAGCTCAAATCGACCGCCTCAGTCACGCGATGGATCGCAGGATCACGCCTCGGCGTGAAACTTCGACGCTGATTCGGCCCTCCCCTATCCTGCACAAGAAGCGTCGCCCGCTGTTTAGGAGGGACCTCAAGTGAATCTGGCTGTATCGTTGCGGGAGTTTGATGGCAAGCGGACAGCTGTGCTAGAGCGACTGGATGCCTCCCTGCCGCGGAACGACGGATCGGTGTCTCAGCTACTCGTTATGGCGGAGCACGACGAAGCAAGAATTCAAGTCGGGGCAACATGGATTCTTAAACGATGGCATGATGAAGGTGCTCTACCGGTTGAGAGATCCGTTGAGAGTATCGTCAGAATTCTGAAAAAGGCCGCTCACTGGGAAGTTCGACTTCACCTGCTCCAGATATTAGCCGACCATAGCCTGCCGGCGAGATCGATAACGGCTCTGCAGAAGTTGCTGCCGACTCTGCTGGCTGATGACAACAAACTGGTCCGTGCCTGGGCTATCAGCGTGCTGGCGGCAACTGCCGACCAACGCAAAGCCTTGCGGCACAACGTCGACTCCCTCTTGCGAGAGGCAGAAAACGATGAAGCCGCATCGGTTCGAGCCCGGGTGCGTCAGATACGGAAGCGTTACAAGTGGTTAGCCTCAACTGCGTAAGAAGGGCCGTACTGAGCGTTTGTCGCCCGTGCCCCCCTCTTGGGCAGGACAGAAGCTGCTTGCCATCGATCGCAGCAGCAATCGGCTTAGCCCCCGGCTCGGTTTTCTTGCTTTTTAAGCCTTTCTCGGGCGAACCTTGCGGCGGCCGGGGGGCTCATGCCACCGTCCTGTCCCTCTTGCCCGCTTCTCCCGACCGAGGCGCCCCGCCGATGTTTCCTATCGACTCGCTGCTCGAGGAATACCTGGCCGGCCCCCAGCTGCTGGCCGAGGCGGTCGCCGGTATGAGCGGCGACCAGCTCACCGCGCGACCCGTCGAGGGCCGCTGGAGCACGCTCGAGGTGGTCTGCCACTTGGTCGACAGCGACGCCGTGCACGCCTGCCGGATGAAGTGGGTGATCGCCGAGTGCGGGCCGCCCCTGCCGAACTCGGACGAAACGCGATGGATCGAGCGTCTGCCGTGCCACGCCCGCTCGGCCGCCGAGGAGATCGAGTTGCTGTCGCTGCAGCGTCGCCAGATGGCGCGGATCCTCCACGCCACGCCCCCCGAGGCGTTCGCTCGCACGGGCAACCACTCCGAGGAGGGCGCCGTCACCCTCGCCACGCTGCTCGAGAGGGCCGTGCGCCACCTGCCGCACCACCTGCCGTTCATCGCCGAGAAGCGGGCGGCGTTGGGCGTCTGACAAGATTATTCTCAGGGCCGTAGATGTGGGAGGCGTCTCCGACGCCGATAACGGCGCCCTAGCCTTAACGGCTAATAGCGCGTTATCGGCGTCGGAGACGCCCCCCACAACCGATCACAAAAACAGCTATGCTCAATCGAATGAGCTTACCCTCCTGGCGACTGCCCCCCGGCGTGACGCGTGGCGCGATGGACTACGCCGCCTCGACGAGCGTGGCCCGCGACTACGACAAGTACCACGCCGACAACCCGCTGTTCGAGTACGAAGAACAGATCCTCCAAGAGGAGTTCGGCGGGCCGCCCCCAGCCGGCGTGATCGCCGACCTCGGCTGCGGCAGCGGCCGCGCGCTGCTGCCGCTGATGCGGCAGGGCTGGCGCGGGTTGGCGGTCGACCTCTCCGAGGAGATGCTCGCCGTGGTGCGCGAGAAAGCCGAAGCGGAAAACCTAACGGCCGATTGCGTGCGGGCCAACCTCGTGGAGATGGGCGCCGCGCTCGTGCCCGACGGCTCGGCCAACCACGCGATCTGCCTGTTCAGCACGCTCGGCATGATCCACGGCCGGGCGAACCGCCGCGCGGCGCTGGGCCACATGCGTCGGGTCCTCAAGCCGGGCGGGCGGCTCGTGCTGCACGTGCACAACTTCTGGTTCAACCTGCGCGACCCCGGCGGGCCGGGTTGGGTGCTGCGGAGCTTGTGGCGCGGCGCGAGCGAGAAGGGCTTCGACACGGGCGACAAGTACTACGCCTACCGCGGCGTGCCGAATTTCTTCTTGCACGTGTTTCGCAAGAGCGAGCTGCGCGCCGACTTGGCTTCGGCAGGGCTGCGTGTGCGGCGTTGGGAGCACCTCGATGTCCGCCGCCGCCACGCGCTCCGATCGCCCTGGTGGCTCCCGGCCCTCAGAGCCAACGGCTGGATCGTGGTCTGCGAGAGCACCGCGTGACCAAGCCCACACATTACCGCGATGAACCAAGCCCCGTGTTCCGCGCAAAAAGACATTCATCCACGCAAGAAGCCCTGAGCCGCGCACGAAGTAAGCGGAGCGGTCTCCACCGCCAAGCAGCTCCCCTTACTACGTGCGGGGCTCCGGGTAACTCGCAGGGGTATTCTCCCACTTTTGGCCGCTCCCCGCGGCACGTTGCCCTCCACCGGGCAGCTTAGGACAATAAGGACTCACACCAGTCGCCCGACTCCTCACCCCGCTTCCCTTTATGCCCGCCGACAAGCAGCTCACGGTCCCCAAATTCACCGCCATGAAAGCGGAGGGTCGTAAGATCACGGTCCTCACGGCCTACGATTACACGATGGCCCGCATGGTCGACGCCGCCGGCGTCGACGCGATCCTGGTGGGCGACACGCTCTCGATGGTCGTCCAGGGCCACGGCAACACGTTGCCCGTCTCGCTTGACGAGATGGTCTACCACGCCGAGATGGTCGGCCGCGCGGTGGAGCACGCCCTGGTGATCGTCGACCTGCCGTTCCCGAGCTACCACCTGGGCGCGCACAAGGCGATCGAGAACGCCGGCCGGATCCTCAAGGAGACCCGTTGCCAAGCGGTCAAGCTCGAAGGGGGCGTCGACCAGGCCGAGGTGATCTCCGCCCTGGTGGGCGCCGGCATCCCGGTCATGGGCCACGTCGGCCTCAGGCCGCAGAATGTCCACACACTGGGCGGCTACCGCGTGCAGCGCGACCGCAAGCAACTGCTGGCCGACGCCCAGGCGGTCGAGCGGGCCGGCGCCTTCTCGGTCGTGCTGGAGTGCGTGCCAAGCGACATCGCCGCCGAGATCAGCAAGAAGCTCCGCATCCCGACGATCGGCATCGGCGCGGGCCCCGCGTGCGACGGCCAGGTGCTCGTGCTCAACGACATGCTCGGCATGACGAGCGGCTACGTGCCGAAGTTCGTCAAGCAGTACGCCGACTTGAAGGGCGAAGTCGCGCGGGCCGTCGGCTCGTACTGCGAAGAGGTCCGCAGCGGCGAGTTCCCGGCGCCGGAGCACGGTTACGAATAAACCGTCACGGCGCGCAAGCCACTGGGCGCGAGCCGGCGGGCGTAAGCCCCCGGTGTTGCCTGAAGCGGCGATCGGCTGCCGGCGCGCGATAAACTCCGGCGGCTTACGCCGCCGGCTCGCCGGTTACTCTTCGCCCGTCAGGCCGGCCATCGCTTCGCCCAGGCCCGGCATGCCGCCGGTGATCTCCTGCATCTTCTCGGCGTGCAGCTCGCGCGCTTTCTGCGCGGCGGCGTTGCAGGCGGCGGGCAGCAGGCCCTCGACCAGCTCCATGTCGCCCTTCTCCTTGAGCGACGGGTCGATCCGCACGGCGAGCACCTCGCCGGCGCCGTTGGCGTCGACCTCGACCATGCCGCCGCCGGCCGAGCCGGTCACTTTCTGCGCCTTGAGCTCCTCCTGCATCGCTTTCATCTTGGAGCCCATCTCCTTGGCCTGCTGCATCATCTGACCAATGTTCGCCAAGTTGCCAAGTCCCTTGAGCATCGGGGGTGTCTCCTAGAAAGTGCGGGGTAGCGTGGGGGCGGGTCGGAAGAACGAAATCGAATGACGGATGACGAGACCTTTCGGCGGGCGACGCTTTGCTAGCCATCGTTCGCCGTGGGCGCCTTTCGTCATTCTCCCTTCGGCGGGGTGTAGCGCAGCCTCTCGGGCTCGGACTCGAACAACTCCAACGCCCGGCGGACGAACGGCTGCTCGGCCACCTGGGCGCGTTTCTCGCGGGGCGAGACGCGCGCCGCCGGTTCGGGTGGCGGCGCTGCGGTGGGATCGATCTGAAGCGTCAGCTCGATCTTCCGCCCCGCCGAGCGGGCCAGCGCCGTGTTCAACTCGGTCCGACGGGCCGGCTGCTCGCACTGCTCCTTGCTCATCGCATCGGAGAAGACGACGGTCCAGCGGTCGCCTGCGCCGACTTCCACTCGGCTGGCCGACGACGCGAACGTCGCCGCGAGCCCACCCACCGCTTCGGAGGCTTGGCGCCACAGCGTGGCGGCCAGGTTGTTGTCGATCGGGCTATCGGGCGGAGGCGGGGCGACGCCGGCCGGCTCGGGCGTCGCCGCGTCTGCGGCCGACGCCTCCGCGGCTGGCGCTTGCTCTCCGCCTGCGGCGGCTTGAGGCGAGCCCTGCGCGGCGGCTGCCGGGGCGGCCTGCCGTGGGGCGCGGCTGCTCAGCTGGGCGAACTGCGCGGCGAGCCCCTCGGGAGCCGCGTTGGCCGATTCCGCGCGGGCGGGCGGCTCAGCAGCCGGCGGCGGCGCGGCGCTCGCAGGCGCGGCGCTCGCAGCCGGTGGGGCGACGGCCGGCGGGGCGCTGTTTTGCTGCTGGCTGGGCTGCTGGACAGTGCGCTGCTGGACGTTGGGCCGCGGCGTGGGCGCCGGCGATGGCGAGGCTTGCGGCGATGTGGGAGCGGGCGCGACGGTTTCGGGCGCTGGCGGCCTTGGCGCCGGCGGCCGGCTCGGCCGGGGGGCGGGCGGCGCGTCGCCCCGCAGCTCGGCGGCCAGGTTGGCCAGCTCCTGCAGGTCTTCGAGCTCGCAGGCCCGCACGATGGCCATCTCGGCGAGTGTGCGGGTGTGCAGGCTGATCCGCATCCGGGCGGCGGCGTTGTCGAGCACCTGCATCACGGCCAGCAGGTTGGCGACTCCGATCGACTTGCCGAGCTCGCCGGCCGTTTCGGCCTGGGCGGGCAAGATGTTGATCGCCTGCTCCGGCGAGCAGCCTACGGCGAGCGTCATCGCGTCGCGGAAGTAGCCCATCAGTTGGTCGACCAACTGGCCGACCTCGGCCCCACCTTCGAGGGTCGAGGCGAGCTCGCCGAGCGCGGCGGCGGCGTCGTGCACGGCGATCGCCCGGGCCAGGCCTTCGATCCGCTGCGCGGGGGCGACGCCCAGCAGCCGGTTCACGTCTTCCGCCGTCACGGCGCCGTCGGCCACCGCCAGCAGCTGCTCGAGCAGCGACTGGCTGTCGCGCATCGAACCGGCCGCCCGGGCCGCCAAGATCTGCAGCGCCTCGCCCTCGACCTGCACGCCTTCGGCCTCGGCGATCTGGGCGAGCCGCTGGCGGATCGAGGCCGCCGCGATCCCCGCGAAGTCGAACCGCTGGCAACGCGACAAGATCGTGATCGGTATCTTGTTCGGCTCGGTCGTGGCGAAGATGAATTTGACGTGCTCGGGCGGCTCCTCGAGCGTCTTCAGGAGCGCGTTGAACGCCTCCTTGGTGAGCATGTGCACTTCGTCGATGATGTACACCTTGAAGTGCGACCGGCTCGGCCGGATGCCGACGTTCTGCCGCAGCTGGCGGATCTCGTCGATGCCGCGGTTGCTCGCGCCGTCGATCTCCAGCACGTCGACGTCGTCGCCCGAGGCGACACTCAGGCAAACGTCGCACTCGCCGCACGGCTCGGGCGTGGGGCCGTCGCCCGCGCTCCCATCCGGGCGGGGGCCTGTGCAGTTGAGGGCCTTGGCCAATATGCGGGCGGCCGAGGTCTTGCCCACGCCGCGGGCGCCGGTGAACAGGTAGGCGTGGCCGATGCGGCCCGAAGTGATCGCCTGCTTGAGCGCCCTGGCGACGTGCTCCTGGCCGACCAGGGCGTCGAACGACTGGGGCCGGTAGCGGCGGGCCACCACCTGGTACTCGTCGCCGCCGGCGCCGTGGGGCGTGGCGGGGTTCGGCGTGGGGACGGCCTCGGTCGGCATGGCAGGATCGGGCGTCGGGGCCGGTCGGCGGCGTGGTGCGGCGGCGTGTTGGCGGGCCGCGGTAGAAAGAGGGCTCGGAGCGAGCCGGACAACGCGCCCGCCCTCGCGACGGGTTCGGCGGGAAAGGGCCCGGTCGATCCCTCGCTCGGGAGTGGCCGATTCCTTGGGGCCGACGGCGAGTGAGAGGCCCCCGCACCTAAAAGCACGGGCTAATGGCTGCTGCGTTTCCACCCTGACCAGGTTCGCAAGGCTCCCATCACAGGGGCCCCTCACCCGACGCCGTCCGGCGTCGTCTCACCCATTATGCCCGCCCCGCGTCCGGAAGGCGAGCCGCCCCCGGGGCGTACCAGCGAGAAAAGTGCTGCCGGGGACGGGAGGATCGCGGGGCGCCGCTCCTGCACCGGAGGGGCGACACCTGTCGCCGCGGCTCAGGCGCTGCGAGGCAACGCGTGCTGCTCCGGAGCGGCCTGGCCCGGGCCATCGGCCCCCCAGGCTTCGAGCTCGTCGCGGAGCACGAGCACGTCGTTGGGCGCCTCGATGCCGATGCGCACCTTGTCGCCCGAGATTTTAACCACCGAAACCACAATCGAATCGCCGAGCCGAATCCGTTGGCTCTCTTTGCGTGACAGCACCAGCATGGGTTATGTACCTCCGTGTCGCCTAGGCAGGATCGCCGGGGATGATCGTCGCCGGGATGAATAGGCTTGATGACCGCGAGTATGTATATCCGTACACTAAACAGCCGTCAAGCTCTTTCCCGAACGATCCTCCTTTCGCCCTCGAACGCCGCTAAGGGCTAGGGCCTAAGGGGGCCGGGCAGGACTCGCCCTCCCCCGACGGGCGTGGTTTCACGCCGCGGCGGGGACCGGGTCCACCCGGGCCACCAGGAAACGGGCGCCGGTCGACCCATAAAACAGGATCGTGTTCGTCACCGTGTCCCAAATCGCCATCAGGAGCAGCTTGCGCGGCCCGTGCAACGAAAACTGAACCCCGCAGTCTCTGCCACGCCTGACGAGCGGTCGCTCGGCGAGGGAGAAGCTGTTGGCCTCGAGTTTGTCTTGAGAGCAAAGCGTTTGGAGCACGTAGACCCGCAGGTCGTCCAGCCGCTCGAATCGCACTACCGCGTCGTTCATCCGCAAACCATCCCTGGGGCCAGCGTGTCAGAAGAAGAACTCCTCGTTCGCTCACCGCCGCAGAGACGCGTTTGTGGCCCGAACCGAGTCGGAGCCGTGCGTCGCTAAGCCTCTTGCACAAAGAGACTATCGGTAGCGCAAACGAGGGGGCTTTGGTTGAATTGGTAATTTAGGTCGACCGGGGGCTGTGTGTCGCCTTCCTAGCCCGCATCGATGTGGTCCGTCGCCCACCGAGCATCGGCGGAGAGCGGGGCTCGTGATGAGCCCCCGATTGGGCGCCGTGCAAGGCGTTGGCAAACACCCAAGATCGCTCAGAGCGCCAAGTGCGTCGAACCGACGCAAACGGAACCGCCAACAGTTTGCTGGCCGCCTTGGCGGCTGTTTACCCAAGCGTGGGCGCACCGATCGATCGGGTTAGAACGTTCGGTGCGCGACGCCGCCAGCCGGGTGGCGCCTAAAAGATGCCCGCGCCAAACCCCTCGCCGCCGCTCGCCTTGCGCGAATCGCCGCTCGCCGTATCGCCGTTGTTGCTCGAGCCCGGCGGGAAATGCGGCGCCACCGACGACTTGCTGGGGTCGCCGTGCGGCGGGTGGTGGGGGCGACTCGACTCGGCCTTGGTGTGCGGCTTGTCGAAGCGCAGCGAGCTGGCGTGCGACTCGTCCGCCTCGGTGTAGTCGCCGCCGTCGAAATCGTCGTAGCGGGAGACGTAATTCGGGTCCTTCGCCCGCTCGAGCTCTTTGTCGAACTCGCGGACCACGTGCTCCTGGATCATCTCACGGCAGCGCGAGTTGATCGGGTGGGCGATGTCCGCGTACAGCTTCGTGCGGCCGTCGCCGTCTTTGACGGCGCGGAACTCGGGCTGACGCTCGCCGCAGTGGTTGCAGTGGTGCGCCCTCAGGTGGTTCTTCGAGCCACACTTGCCGCAATGGGTGGTGAGTTTTCGACTGGGCATCGCGACGAACGGGCCGCTCGCGCCCTCGATGATTTTCAGATCGCGCACGACGAAGCAGTCGTCAAAGGTGATCGAGCAGAACGCCTTGAGGCGTTCGCCCGGATCCTCCATGAGCTTGATGCGAACCTCGGTGATTTTCACGGCCGCGCTCCTCGGATTGTACGCCGTGCGGTGGGTGATCGCCGCGTTTCAGGGGGGGGCTAGTCGTCGGTCTTTAGCGGCTTCGGCGGGGGGCGCCGGACTGGCGTAGGGTGTGTTCGTTTCGTGGGGCTTCTAAAGTTGTGTCGGGGCGATGGGGTTGCGTTGGATGGGGTTGCAGGGGATCGGGTTGCAGGGAACGGCGGGGCGGCTTGCGAGCCACCCAGAGCGGTCAAGTGGTTGTCGCGCAGGCCCACAGCGCGTGGTCGGCTCGCAGACGCGCCGCCGCATGGCGGGCGTGACGCAAGCTGGGGCAGAGGCCGAACCAAGCGGCCCCGCTGCCGGTGAGTTGGTGAGCGACCAGACCGAGCCGGCCCATCGCCGCCGCGACCGCTCGCAGTTCGGGCGCCAGCCGCATGGCCGCGGCTTGCAGCGCGTTTCGCATCTCGCCCCCCACGCCTCGCCAGTCGCCCTCGGCGAGCCGCCGCGCCACGCTCTGCGAGCGGGGGTCGTCGCAGCGGCGTTGCTCGACGCTGCGGTAAACGCTCGCGGTCGACAGCCCGACGGCGGGTTTGGCGATCACAATGGCTTTGCCGGCTGGGGCCGCGATCGGTTCGATCCGCTCGCCGCGTCCACGGCAGAGAGCCGCCGCGTGACCGGTTTCGTTCATGATCGCCGCCACGAAAAACGGGACGTCGCTGCCCAGCTGGGCCGCCGCCTGTAGCAGGTCATCGGTCGATAGGCCGAGGCGCCACAGACGATTTGCCGCAACGAGCACGGCGGCGGCGTCGCTCGAAGCCCCCCCCATGCCCGCTTGGCTGGGGATGCGTTTGAAGAGCTTTAACTCGGCGGGGCGGCTCTCGCCGGTCTGCTCGAAGAGGACTCGGAGCGCCCGCACGGCGAGGTTCGAGTCGTCGCTCGGAGCCCACTCGGCGGGCAGGGGCCGACCGGCCGCGTCGGCGGCCGTGAAGCGGATCGCGCCGTCGGCGTTGCCGTTCGCTTCGCCCGAGTCGGGTGTGCGGAGCTCGACCGTATCGAACAGGCGGACGGTGGTCATCACGGTCTCGAGCTCGTGGAACCCGTCAGCGCGTTGGCCCAAAAGGTCGAGACAGAGATTCAGCTTCGCCGGCGCGAGGACGCGCAAGCCACGGTCGATTCTTCGGAGGTTGTTCGCCGCCACCACCTCAAGCCCCATCGTGGGTTCGGTCGGGTCGTGCGAAGAATCGGGACAATCCTTCGCGGGCTTTGTTTCCTCTTGCGTCAGCTCGCCGCTCTTCGCCGCCTGCGGCTGTATCGTCGGTTGTCTTTCGCCGATCGGCGGGCTCACGACGCCAAGCGTTGATCCTTACGCCCGTGCGTTGTAGGCCTTCCTGCGGCGCCGGGGCCGCTCACGAAAAAGCTCGCGTGTGGCCGTGAATCACCCGCGACATCGCGACGGTCAAGCGTTCCTTCCTTAGTCAACGCGTTGACACTAGACGCAGACGCTAAAAATCTTAGCGGTTTAGCGCGGACCGAGTCAATTGAACTTCGCCTTCAACATGGGAGGTTTACACGCAACCGCTGTAAACAATCGACGCACGCCAGCCATCCCACGCAATCGAATCTCTCGGCGTAAAACCCCAACACGAAGGATATGACCCTGCTCAGAGTGCCGCCCTTCAATTACAGTTGCTCGCTTCATGCGATCGCGTCGGCGTCGGACTGCGGCGTCCCGAGCGCCGCGGCTACCCAATGATATTCAGCGACATGAAAAGCCCCCCCGACAATTCCCTACGCAGCGACCTAAAGACCTTTGGCGTAGGCCTTTGCATGGGCGCCGCCGACATCGTACCGGGCGTTTCAGGAGGGACAGTCGCGCTGATCTTGGGTGTTTACCGGCGGTTACTCTCGGCGATCAGCGGGGCGAACACCCAGACGGCGGGCGCCCTTCTTGCCGGCCGTTGGGGCGAGGCGGCCGAGCGGCTCGACGCCCGCTTTCTCTTCGCTCTAGGCGGGGGCGTATTGGTTGGGGCGGGCGCCCTGGCCGGTCTGATGGAACACCTCCTTGAGCACCACCGCGCGGTGACTTATTCCGCCTTTTTCGGCTTAATTCTTGCTTCGGGCTACTTGGTCGGGCGGATGTGCTCGCCCCCAAGCCGCCGCGCTGCGGTGGTTTGTGTTGTGCTCGGCTTGCTCGCGGCATTGTTCGCGCTCGCGCTCGTCATGCAGCAGCACGTCACCCCCCCGGGGGGAATGCTTTATCTGTTCATCTGCGGGGCGGTCGCCATTTGCGCGATGATCCTGCCGGGAATCAGCGGCGCCTACCTGCTGCTGATGCTCGGCCTGTACGAAGACGTGACGGGCGTCATCAAGCGTTTGCCCCGCGGCCAGGCGACCGGCGACGACCTGCTGATGCTCGCGGTCTTCGCGTGCGGCTGCCTCGTCGGCCTGCTGCTCTTCAGCCGACTGCTGCGTTGGTTGCTCGATCGTTACTCCGCCCCCACACTCGCGGTGCTGTGCGGTTTCATGATCGGGTCGCTCTACCGGCTCTGGCCGTTCCAGATCGACGCCACGCCGGACGTCGAAGAATTCAAGCACAAGCTCTTCGAGCCCTACCTGCCGGGCGCCGACGAGTCGCAACTCGCGGTGTGCGTGCTCACCGCGCTCGCTTGTTGCGCGGGGGTGCTGTTGCTCGACCATTGGGCCGGGCGGCTCAAGGCGAGCCAGCTGAGCGACTGACTCGCAGAGCGTTTCGAGTCGCCAGACTTCAACGCGCCGCGGCGTGGTCCAACACGCGTTGGGCGATCTCGACGATGCGGGCGTGGACCTCATCGACCGGCGGCGAGGCGTCGACCACATGGATCACGTCGGGGGCCTTGCGCGCCTCTTCGAGGAAACCCTGCCGCAGCCGCTCGCGGTACTCGGCGCCGGACCGCTCCATGCGGTCACGCTCGTCACCCATGCGGCGTTCGGCCGCCGCGGGCGACAGATCGAGCAGCATCACCGCGGCCGGCGCCACGCCGTCGGTCGCCACGGCGCCGACCGAGGCGACGGCCTCGCGCGGCAGGCCGCCGGCGTGGGCCTGGTATGCGAGGTTGGCCAGCAGGTAGCGGTCCGAGACCACAACCGACCCGGCGTCGAGCGCCGGCCGGATGACGTCGTCGACCAATTGGGCCCGGGCCGCCATGTAGAGCAGCATCTCGGCGCGGCGGCCGATCGGCCGGTCGTCGCCCGAGTGGAGCAGCACGTCGCGCAGCGTTTCGCCGAGCGGCGTGCTGCCGGGGTCGCGGCAGGTAACTACCGTGTGCCCCTGCGCAGCGAGCCACGCGCAGAACCGCTCGATCTGAGTGGTCTTACCAACGCCGTCGATGCCGTCAAACGAGAAGAACATGGGCTGACTATAAACGCGTGGGCCGCCGCAGGCGATTCCCCGCCGGTGCGAGGGCCGCGGCTCGCGCCGCTCGATGCTGCTGACGGGGGGTGCTCTCGGCGAAATCCCCTCACTCGGGGCCAAGCAGCGTGCTCGCCCCAGCCGGGGGGTGGCCCCTACCCAAGCAGGGGGGTCGCCTTGCGATCGTCTACTGCAACCACGTCCGATACGACCGTCCCGACCGGTCGATCCGGCGGCGCGTCGCAAAGCGGTTTTGTGCGGTTCTCACGGCGAGAGACTCTCGACTCTGTCCCAGAGCTAAGCTTCTTGGAGACCTACTCCGCGACGCCTCCGCCCTCAGCCCACCGCTTCCATCGCCTCCATGGCCCAGGATCCGACCCTCGTCGCCGCCAGCGACCACTGGACGCAGAACACGCCAGCGGCCAATCGGCCGCATCTTGGCGGTTATGTCCGGCTGCCGCTCGCCATGCTGCGGCGGCACGACGCGCCGCGTTGGGACTGGTACGCGATGTACGAGGGGAGCCACACGCCCACCCGCGTGGCCCGAGCCGAGGCGCGCTTGAGCGAGCACGAGATCGACGACCTCGATCTGCGCGGCTACCAATCGCTCTACGTCCGCGGCAGCGACTTCCAAGGACGCTCCGCGTTGCTGCTCCAATCGCTCGAGGCGATCCTCGGCGACGAGTCGATCCCGCCGAGCGATCGCTTCATGATCCTCGCACGCTCCGCCGCCGGCGAACTCGACCGGCAGTTCCGCCCCAGCGACTGCGGCGCCTACTTCGAACTGTCCCAGCGTATCGGCGCCCTGATCGCGAACCTTGTCGGTCGGCTGCGGGTGACGCCCAGCGACATCTTCACCATCCGCACGGAGAGCGAGGGGGGTTCGTTCGGCGCCCACGCCCTGTACGCCTCGGCCTACGCCGTCACACTCGCCGACGCCCTCGGCATGGCCGACGACAACAACCGCCGGCAGCTCGCCATCGGCGCGCTGCTGCACGACATCGGCGAGCGACGCCTGCCGCTAGAGAATTTCACCAAGAGTTCGCTGAGCGAAGTCGAACGCCAGATGATCTACAAGCACCCTCAGATCGGATACGAGGACCTGCTCGGCCGCGACGGGATCGAGTTCGCTCAATTGATGATGGTCTACCAGCACCACGAGTGGGTCGACGGCCACGGCTACCCGGTCCAGATCCTGCGGGAAGAAATCCACCCCTGGGCGCGCGTGCTGGCCGTCGTCGACGAGTTCGACTCGTTGACCTGCAACCGCATCCCGCAAGCCTCGATCACACTCGAGGACACCATCAAACACCTCTCCGCCTCGAGCGGGAGCCAACTCGACAAGGAGGCCGTACGATGTTGGACGTCGCTCTTTCGACGGAGGTAGACGACGGCGCCTGGGGCTCGCTCGCCGCACGGGCCTCGCTGCCGATCGACTCCGAGATTTACTACAACGTCGAGTGCAACGGCCTGACGCCCGAAGAGTCGCGGCGTCGGTTCCGCAGGGTGCCGATCCGCGGCCGCGCGGTGCTCGTGCGGGGCCAGTCGCGGTACGGGGTGTACGCGGTCGATGTCTCGCCGATGGGCATTGGGGTCTACAGCCCCAAGCAGCTGTTCCCCAAGGAGTGCGTCACGATCTTCATCGCAGACCGGGAGCCGATCGATCTGGCCCTGCGTCGTTGCAAACGCGAGGCGCCGAACGCCTACCTCTGCGGGTTGGTGTTCCCCACCGGGCCGCTGGGGCCCTCGCAGTACCGCAACTTCATCAACTCGATGCGATGACCGGCTTCGACTGTCGCTCTGCCGCACTCAGGCGTGGCGGTACTGGCGCGCCGCGTTCTCCAGCCGCTGCGCCACGAGCTTCCTGAGCTTGAGCGGCTTGAGGGCTTCGACCTGATCGCCGTACCCCAGGACCCACCACACGATCTCGTTCACGCCCGAGACCGTGGCGTAGAAGTCGAGCGAGCCGTTCTCGGTGAACTCGCAACGCTGCGTGGGGTGCCACAACACCTCGGCGACGTTGCGGGCTACGAGCGGTGCGAATCGGAGGTGGACCACCTGATCGGGCCCCGCCTCGGGGATGATCCGCCAGGCGTTGCCCAGGTACTGCTCGAGGCTGAAGCCGCGCGGCGAAGGGAACTTCTTGTCGAGCGTCTTGAGCGACTTGATGCGCCGGAGGTTGAACGTGCGCACCGAGCGGTGCAGCGAAGAACGGCCGATCACGTACCAACAGTGGTTGTGGAACATCAGCCGATACGGACGCAGCGTGGTCGTCACGCGCTCGTACTCGGTGAGGCTCTCGTAGTCGATCTCGACGTTGAGGCGATTGACGCTCGCCGCGAGCAGCTCGCTGTAGAGCGAGGCTTGGTCGTCGTGCGAGCCGACCGGCATCGGCTTGTGGCTGAGCGGCCGCGACGCCTCGCGGATCGACTCGCGCAGCGAGGCGGGAAGAGTCGACTCGATCTTGCTCGCCGCCGATTGGGCGGCGCTCAGCAGCGGCAGGCTCTTCTTGTCGGCCAGCTCGCGGCACACGAACAACAGCGCGAGCGCCTCCTCAGCCGTCAGGTTGGTTGGCGTGAGAAAGTACTCGCCCGGGATCGAGTAACGCTTGGCCTCGGAGTCGTACGCGACCGGCACCCCGGCCTGGCGGAGCGCCTCCACGTCGCGAAACACCGTGCGGCGGCTGACGCCGCACGCCTTGGCGAGCCCGTCAGCGTTTTGCCCCGCTCCAGCCTGCAGCGACTGCAGGAGCTTCAGCAGCCGGGTTGCCCGGTTCGCGTCGTTCATGCTCGCTGCGGAGGTAGAGGGCTTGCTGGGCTTGCTGGGCTTGCTGGCCCGCGGTTGGCTGACCCGAGGCGTGCTCGGCCCGCGGGGCGCCGGGAGTCGTGTTGATTTCGATCGCTTCGTACCCGACCGGCGTGATCGCCGTCGAAACGGGCTGGGCGGCCGCACGCGAGGCCTCTTCGGGCGTCGCGTAGTAGGCCCGGCCCGACGCGGCGCCGTCTACGACATTAATCGGAGCGGCGGTCTGCGTCATCCCGTGCGGGACGATGATCTCTCCGTCGGCCGGGGTCGGGTAGCCACTCGGCACGCTCTCGATCTTCGAGGAGCCGCTCGGCGTGGCGCCTTGGCTCACCGGACCGCGGCTGAACACGTTCGGCCGAGTGAACCCGTAGTCAAGGTACATGCTCGCGTCACGCTGGCGGGCCCGACGCATCGCGTCGAAGTACGCCTTGCCGGGCCACGGGCCCTCGGCCAGGAACACGCCATTGTAATCGAGCAGCGATCCCTTGCGGTAATGGACATCGGAGATCGCGATGTTGTAGTCGACAATCGAGCGGTAGTACGAGGTCTCGGCCTCGGCCCGGCGCCGCTGGGCGTCGAGCAGCAGGTCGAGCGTCGCCCGGTTCGCGTCGTACGACGCCTGAACCGCCTCGACCTCTTGCTGGGCCGCCACGCGGCGGTTGAAGTTGGTCTCGGTGAGCCCGTAGTTGAGGTCGAGGTCGCGGATCGCGTCGCCCAACTGGTGGGAAACCTCGAGCTCCAGGTCTTGCAAGATCGCCCGGTCGCGGGCCAGCAGCAGCTGGTGGTGCCGGACCGTGGAGAGCTGTTTGCGGAAGCCGATCGGCACGCTCAGCTGCACGCCCAGCTCCCACTCTTCGAAGTCGCCGTCCGTGAGCACGTTGAACGCGCCCGAGCCGTTGCGGAACGGGTTGGTGCCCGCCACGGGCGAGTCGTCGTAGAGACGGTCGCCGGCGCCGAGCCAGCGGTAGGTGCCGAACGCGTCCAAGCGGGGCAGCAGGTGGTTGCGGGCGGCGATCAACTCGAGCTCGCGCTTCTTGATCTCCCACTTCTGCTTGCGGACCTCGACCCGACGCACCAGCGCCTCGCCGTGAACCGAACCCCATTCGTACGCCACCGGCGCGGCGGTCGGCTCGTCGGCCGGGCGGATCAGGCGGCCGTCGCTCACGGCCAGGCCCATCAGGTAGCGGAGACGCGTCTCCGAGGCGTACAAGGCGGTGAGGCCCTGCTCGACCTGAGCCTTGAACTGGAAGTACTGCGAACGGGCCTGGGCCTCGCGGTCGGCCGAGCCGCCACGGGCGCCCTCGCGGTACAACGCGGCGACCTTCTTCCAGGTGGCCAACGCCGAGTCGCGGCCGAGCTTCCTGGCGTCCAGGTCGCGGTAGGCGAAGTAGAGGCTCCAGTACGACTGCTCGACGTCTCGCATCAGGTTCCGCACGCCACCCTCGAAGTCGGCGAGCGATTGGTCGTTGCGGATGCGGGCCAGCACGACGCCGTCGAACGCGTTCACGCCGTTCGAGGCGTACTGGTTGAAGTCAAACGGACCGGCGATGCGGTTGTACTGGGCGCCGGCGCCCTGCAAGAGCGGCTGGCGGATGAACGCCTCGAAGTTGGTCCCCCACTCGCTGGCCGCCGGGGCGCCCTGCTGGATCAAGTTCGAGTTGAAGTCGTAGTTCGTGTTGTTGCGGAACGAGTACTGGGCGCCCGTGGCCGAGGTCTTCGAGACCCCCGTCGAGAAGTTGCCCAGGTCCTGCTGGAACGTGGGGGCGAACGCCGCCAGGAAGCCGGTGTTCACCGGCCGGTCGTTGCGGTTCCAGCTCACGCTCGAGTCGAGCTGCGCGTCGAACTCCGAGAGGGCCGCCTCCACGCCCGAGCCGCTGAACGGCGAGCCGAACGACGTGCCCGTCGCGCTCTCCACCAAGGCGGGGTCGTAAGTCGTGTTGACCGAGACGCTGCTCACCAGCGTGCGGCTGATCGTCTCGGGGGCGTTCTCCACCACCGTGCCGCCGAGCTGACGCATCACCTGGCTGTTGCACAGCGTGATGCGCGTCGCCTCCTCGAGCGTCAGGTCCCACATCTCGTAGTCGGTGGGGCTCTTGAGCGTCAGCGGCGCCATCGCGCCAGAAACCTCGTCGAGCGAGGCCTCTTCGACGTCGGGATAGTCGATCGTCGTCGCGACGTCCATGTAATGCGACAGGTCGCCGTCTTCCATGAAGAAGAACGGCTGCGTCGGCTGGCAGCCGGTCGACAACAGGGCGGCTGACAAGACGATAGACCAAAACGCGCGGTTTTGCCGTTCCATGGCGGAGCGTTTCCTGGCGGAGATTGCGTCGTGCCGATCGCCGTGGGCGGCTCACCCCTTCCTTGGGGCCCGTACTCCCGCGAACGACGGCGTCGTGTTTTCATTGCTCGGCGGCGACGCCGTGTGCGTCACCTCCGCAAATTCCCCCCCCGGGCGCCGGCGCTTGAGGCCCGGCCGGGTGTGCAAGCACAGCCCGAACCGCGCGGCAAGACAGCCGGCCTTTCATGTATCGGCCGCCCGAGCCGCAAACTTTGAAGAATCCCTGCAATCCGAAAAACCGTCGCAAGCGGCGCCAGCGTCGAGCCATAAAAGGCCCACTTAGATCGCACTACTGGTAGCCGTAGCGTCGTTTTCGCCTTGTCGACGCCGAATCACACCGCCACACACGCTACGCATCTGTGCGATTCGCACTAGAAGCAAGAACCCCCAGCCGCCGACGGGAGTCGGCGGTCGGCGCCACGGCGCGGCTTGGCTGCGTGTTCAGCAGGGCAATCCGCCGACTCCCGTCGGCGGCTGAGCCGCAGAGCGCTGCGATGAGGAGACGCCACGTCTTGAGAAGCGGCGAAGCGATCAGCCGCTCTGCAGCCGGGATCACTCGCCGCGCCAGGCGGCCACGATCCAGCCGTCGACCGCTTGCAGTTCTTGCATCACCATGCGGTCGATCGAGCCCTTGCTGTCGCTCAGCTCGATCGTGTCGATCGAAAACTCGCTCGGCAGCGTCGAATCGGGGCCGTTCAGCTCTTTCGACAGGTTGCTGCGGAGCGCCACTTGGCGGCTGGTGAGCGTGGCGCCGCTCTCGGGGTCGAAGCCCGTGGGCATGACCTCGACCTCGCCCTGCCGCACGAGACGCCAGCCGTCGGGCGTTTGCTCGGGGGAGAAAGACATCTTCAGGTCCCAGCCGTCGTAGTTCTCACCGCCCACGCTCAACCGGGCCGCGTGGATCGTCGCCCCGATGCTGCCGTCGCGCACCACCGCCGAGATCGGCCGGTACGACCGCAGCGTGATCGCCCACGGCTTGAACGGCTTGGCCTCGGGGCCCTCTTCGGGCATGTCTTCGACCACGTCCTCTTTCTCGCGGCGGAGCCACTCGGGCATCTCGACGTCGAACTCGGGACGGGCGTTGCGCGACGCCTTGGTGATCGTCGCCCCGCCGACGTAGGCGCCGGCCAGGTTGTTGATCGCGGTCTGGTGCAGCCGGGCGGTGAAGTCGCCCTCGGCCGGGTCGGCCGGCGCCTCGCCCGGCGCCGCCAACTGGCCCTCCCCGGCCTGCACGATCGAAAGCATCAGGGCGTCGTCGGTCGACGAGTGCCGCACCTCGCTCGGCTCGGCGCGGCGACGCCGCATCGGCTTGCTGAGCCCGTCGTCGTAGCGGCGGCGGGCCGAGCGGATCTCTTCGGTCAGGTCGTCGTCGAACTGCGCCGCGATGCGGGCCTCGGCGTGCTGGCCGGCGATCGCGTCGGACAGCGACTTCTTCTCGGCGACCTTCTGGCGGGCGATCTTCTCGATCAGCCGGGCGCCAAAGCCGCCGCCCGTCTTCTGCACCGACTGCGTGGTGCTGCGGGTCGTGGCGTCCGCGTCGGCCACGCCGACCCGGAACGACCGGTCGCGCAGCTGCACGACCTTGCTAGCAGTGAAGTTGGTGTTGCCCAGGCTGCGGATCGTCACCGGGCCGTTGTGCCCGACGGTCTGCGATTGCGTCACGCCGCTCAGCGAGAACCGCAGCCGGCCGTGGTCGTCGGCCTTGAGCGTGTCGACCGAGAGCTCGCCGCTCGTCACGCCCGTGCCGCGGATCCGCGTGCCGAGGATCACGTCGGTCACCGGCGCCACGCGGTTGACGGGGCGCGAAACGGCCCGTGATAGCAACGACTCCGAGAACCGCAGCAGCATGTTCGGCTCGCCATTCTCCTGGCGGACAGCGGCCAGGAGCGGCTGGGCGACGCCGGCCGAAGCGAACAGCTCGAGCCGCCGCTCGACCTCAAAGCTCGCCCGGGCGTCGGCCTGCGGGTCGCGGGCGATCTCTTTGACGACCGCGTCGAGCTGCGTCTGGAGCACGGCCTTCTGGTCGCTCACGCCAACGAGGCTCGCCACGCCGATGTACGCGTTCAGCGCGTCGGCCAGGTCTTGGAACTCACGACGCTCGAGCCCGTCGACCCCCGAGCCGAGTTTGGCCAAGGTCTGGCGGGCCGCGGTCAGGTCCGGCGAGGCGCCTTCGGTCAGCTGCGCCTCGAGGCCCTCCCAACCGAGATACGCCTTCCAGCCCTCGGCGAGCTGCGAGCCTTTGCCGAGCCGCCGCTCGAGCTTGGCGGCCGCCTCGGACACCTGCGAGCGGGCCGCCTCAAGGTCGTCCTGGGTGAGCGGCTCGTAGGCCTCGATCGTCTCGGCCGCCAGCGCCGCGTAATCGGCCGCCGCACAGGGGAGGGCGGCGGCAAAGGGCAGGCCGACCGCCACGGTCACGGCTAGGGCGAGGTGGCGACGGAAGCGACTCAGGCGAGGCAGGGCGTCCATGACAGTGCTTTCCACAACGAGGGGAGCCGGAAACCGCCGGCCCAACTAGGGATCGATCAAGGTGGGTTGCGCGGACTGCGCAGGCCGCAATTTACCCCCATTCCGCCTAACGCGCCTATCGGCCGCGATCGGGGGGGGCTGCGGGGACCCTCAAAGATACGTGCGCCGTGGCCCGCTGTTACAGCTCCTCGCGGAGCTTTTTGAAGTAGTCCTCGGCGTGCTCGCGGCGCGAACGGGGCAGCCGCTCGCTGGTGAGCGGGTCGGCCGGGGCGACGTCGGCCGAAGTCAGCTCCTGCTTGATCCCCTCGGTGACCTGCCCCTTGATGCTCGGCCCACGCACCAGCCCGCCGAAGGTGCTGGCGCCGCGGCCGACGTTCTGATCGACCTTCGAGTCGCGGAAGTTGGTGGCGTTTCGCTCGTCGGGCCGCGAGCCGCCTCCCTGGCCCTCGCCCATGCCGTTGCCCTGCCCCGGGAAGCCGCCCGGGTTGGGTCCCATTGGGCCCATCTGCCCCATGCCGAACTGGCCCTGCATGCCCTCGGCCATCATCCCCTGCTTGGCCATCTCCAGGTCGGTCATCGCCTCGTCGAGCATGGCCATCGACTCGGCGTCCATCTGCATCTGTTGCATCTGCTGGGCCATCTGCTGCATGGCGTCGGCGGCCTGCTGCGAGTCGCCGTTCTTCAGAGCCTCTTGGGCCTGCTGCATCTGCTGGGCCATCTGCTGCATCTGCTGATTCTGGGCCTGCTGAGCTTTCGCCTGGTCGAGCTTCTGCTGCAGCTTGTTCGCTTGGGCGAGGTCGCCCTTGCGGCGGGCCTCGGCCAACTGCTGCTCGAGGTCTTGCTTCATCTGCTCCTGCTTGCGCACCGCGTCGGCGAGCTTCTCCTGCATCTTGCCGAGCTGCTCGGCGAGCTGGCTCGCCTGCTCCTCGGAGACCTCGCCGCTGGCGAGCTGCTTGCGGATCTTGTCGATCTCCTTCATCGCCGTCTTCCAGTCGCCGCGCTTCATGGCGTCGGCCGCCTTGTCGGCCGGGCCGCGGCCGAGGTCCTTCATGCCGCCGATCTGCTTGCGCAGCTCCTCGCCGCCGCCGAGCTTGGCCCGCTCCTTGGCGAGTTGCTCGGCGAGGTCGTTCATCTTGACCATGGCGCGTTTGGGGTCGGCCCCCTCCTTGGCCGCCAGCTCTTCGACACCCTTCTCGACTTCCTTGAGAATGCCGCTCGCGTCGGCCAGCTCCTTCTTCTGCTCCGCGCGCTTGCGGCGTTCCTCGAGCCGCTTGCGGGTCTTCTCCAGCTCGGACTTGGCCTGCTCCTCGGTCGCCTGCGGCGCAACGGCGGCGTCGGCCGTGCCCAGCACCTCGCGGTTGCTCACCAGCGCCATGAGCAGCAGCGCGATCGCCGCCGGCGCCACCGGCAGCCACACGCTGCGGCCCGTCTGCACCCCCACGCGATCCGCCACGTCGATCCGCTCGACCGAGCGGCGGGCGTCTTCCACGAGCGCCTGGGCGGCGGGCTCGTCGTGCGCGGCGCCGCCGAGCGACAGGCTGCTCGCCACGCGCTCGCGCAGGTCGAACGCCAAGTCGAGCTCCACCGCGGCGTCGTGGCGGCTGGGGCGGTCAACCGCCGTCCACACGGCCGCCGCGATCAGCCCGACGACCACCCCCGCGCCGAGCCACGCCAGGGACCACCACGTGGGCAGCCCCGGCAGGGCGACGATCTTGGGCGTCGCCACGGCCGCCAGCGCCACGGCCAGCCCGCCCGCCAGGCAGCGGCCCAAACGCTGCACAAACCGCTCGGCAGTCATCCGCCCGCGGACCCGGTCGACCTGAGCGAGCAAGATCTCCGGCAAGTCGGACTCGGGCTGCGTGGGATCGCTCGGGGGCTGCTCGGCCATCGTTTCACTCCGTGGCGTGGGAGAGGTTGCGTGGGTTGGTAGCAAGAGAGTCGAGTGGCGTATCGGTAGGGCGCCGTTCGCCGCTGGAGAGTAGAATGGGCTGCAGCGATTATACTCCGATCGCCCCCCCGGGGCACAACTCGATTGCGAACCTCCCGGCCGGCCGCCGATGACCAGCGACGCCAAGACCAACGCCAGCGACAACGCAGCCCAGCCACAGGACCCCCCGCAGGCGGCACAGCCCCCCCCGCAGGCGGGCTCCGAGCTGCCCGGGCCCGATGAGCGGCCCGACGCCGCGGTGGTGCTCTACGACGGACAGTGCGTCTTCTGCCGGCGGCAGGCGGAGCGGCTCGCTTGGTGGGACTGCCAGGGAAAGCTCGCCTATCTGTCGCTCCACGACCCGCTGGTCGAGGAGTGCTTTCCCGACATCTCGCGCGAGCGGCTGCTCGACGAGATGTGCCTAGTCGACCAGAGCGGCGAGCGTCATTGGGGCGCCGACGCGTTCAAGCAGCTCACGGTGCGGCTCCGCCGGCTGTGGTGGCTGGCGCCGGTGATGTGGCTGCCGGGCATGATGCTGCTGGCCCGCCCGGTGTATCGGTGGGTCTCTCGCAACCGCTACATGATCGCCGGCAAACGCGACGAGTGCGCCGACGGCGCTTGCTCGTTGCACAAATGAATGAGGCTGTTGGCTAATAGCTAACGGGCGGCGGGTTGGTTGCGCGGCCAAATCTTTTAGAAAACTGGATCGCGGCGGTTGGCGAAAAAAGTGTTTCGCCCGCGATCACCCGAACGTGTCCCGGATTCACGCAGTGGCGCGGGGGCGTGGGGCGTGGGTTGTCGTTGGAAACGCACGGCGGCCGCGAAAAACGACAACCTGCGGCGCCCAATTATCTTTGTAGCGGGCGTTTCACCTAATTTCGACAATCGCTTTTGGGCCAAGCGCGCAGCAGCGATTCTTGGCCACTCGCCATTTTGTTCTAACGCGTTGTGCGGCCGCGGCTTGCGGCGTCAGAATCGCCGCGGAGAATCGACGTAAGTCGCGCCCATTTATTTTTGGGCCAAGTTTTCACGCCCTCGGCAGGCGCCCGCCGACGGGGCGCAAGGCCCCTCGGTCCGCTGGCGTCATTCCGCGATCGCGGCGCAGATCACGTAGCAGCGCGGCGCGATCCGCTCACAACGCGTCACCTCGAAATCGAGCCGGCGGTCTTCCAGCCACAGGCGGCCGGTCTCGGTCGGGTAGAGCTCTTCGGCGTGAACAAACGAAACGCCGCTGCGCGAGATGTCCCGAGAGTGGACCACCGCGACGCGGTGCTCGTGATGGGCTGTGGGGATCGGGTCGGTGATCTCGATCAATCCCTTGCCCGGCAGCCGCTTGCGGGCGAAGCGGCGGGCGTCGTTCTCGACCGTGGAGATGATCCCCTCGCGCGCGAGGTTCTCACGCCACTCGGTCGGCAGCTCGACGTGGCACGGCAGCTTGGCGATCGTTTCAGAGATCACTGGGTTAGGCATTCGACCCACGCTTTCAGGCAGTCTTGATCAAACGCGGTTCCGGAGTCGCGGAGCATGATCTCTAACGTCACTTCGCGTGAGAGCGCCTTGCGGTAGGGGCGGTTGCTGGTGAGCGCCTCGTACACGTCGGCCACGGCGCAGATGCGGGCCCACGGGTGGATCTCGTCGCCGACCATGCGGGTCGGGTAGCCGCCGCCGTCCATCCGTTCGTGGTGCTGGTAGACCATCATCAGCTGGCCGTGGCTCAGGTCGTCGCGACGGCAGAGCTGTCGGAAGCCGGTGGTCGGGTGGCGGCGGATGATGGCGAACTCCTCGTCGCTCAGCCGCCCGGGCTTGGTCAGGATGCTGTCGGGGATCTCGAGCTTGCCCAAGTCGTGCATCAACGCGCCGGCCGTGATCTGCTGCAACTCGTCGGGGTCTTCGACGCCCAGCCGCGCGGCGAGCATCGTGCAGTAATACGAAACGTTGGCCGAGTGAGTGAACGTGTAATAATCGTGCTGCATCACGGCCAGCAGGTCGGTCTCCATCGCGTCGTCGCGCGAAACGAGGTCGGCGACTTGCACGGAGAGCCGGCGACACGCGTCGACCGTGGCGTCGTTGTCGCCCGCGGCGAACGACTCGCTCAGCACGCCGCGCAGCACGGTGTCGAGCGCCGCGAAACGGCGGGCGAGCGGGATCGACTCGTCGTCGAGCACCTCCGAGAGGTTGTCGCGCAGGTACGCTTGGTATTGGCCGTACTCCTCGCTGCGGACGAGCACCTTGGTGCGGCCCTGCTTGGCGAGATTCTGCAGCTGCTCGTACTCGAGCGGCAGGTGGGCGCCGCGGTAGAGCTTCTCCTGCCCCTCGCACTCGCCCTCCAGGTACAGCGCGCAATCCAGCTGGCTGTCGGGGCGCAGCGTGGCGATCGGAACGGCAATGTATTCGCTAACGGCGGTGGCGGTGGTCACACTTGTTGTCGCTGTCGATGCCAGGCTAGTCGGCGCCGCGCTCGTTTGGCGACGCCCCGTACCCGTATACATACGACGCCTAATCGGGGGGGGGTAACCGATGCGTTGTGGTCTACCACCTTGGCCGCCCAGAGACCCCCAACCGAGAATGTCTGAACCGAATGCGAGGAATGCGCTAGCGGCATGCCGCTTCATTGGGGGAGTCCAAGGCCTCTATCCCCCCCGCGTGCGGGGCTGACGACGACCGTCACTCGGCGTCGGGCTGGTCCGATTGCAGCAGCGGCGACGGCTGGCGGGGGCGCCGCGAAGCGGAAGCCCCCGAGCGCCACAGGCCAGGTCTCGCTGGCCCGGGGGCTTCCCTCACGGGTGCGCCCCCGCCACCCCCCACTCTTCATGGGGAGCGCTGCTGAGGACGGCCGACAAACGATCCGGCGATACTTAGGCTGTCGGCGCTGCCGCCCGCGACGGGTGGCGGGGGCGCACCGCGAAGCGGAAGCCCCCGAGCGCCACAGGCCGGGTCTCGCTGGCTCGGGGGCTTCCCTCACGGGTGCGCCCCCGCCACCCCCCACTCTTCATGGGGAGCGCTGCGGAGGACGGCCGGCAAACGATCCGACGATACTTAGGCTGTCGGCGTTGCCGCCCGCGACGGGTGGCGGGGGCGCACCGCGAAGCGGAAGCCCCCGAGCGCCACAGGCCAGGTCTCGCTGGCTACGGACTGATTCGCACCGCCGGCGCTATTCGATGCCCACTTCCCCCGCCCGCAGCAGCGGCGCCAGGCCGCAGTCGAGCAGGCGCCGCTCGGCGTCGGGTGTGAAGTCGCCGCCGTCGTCCACGCCGTTGGTCATCACACTGTAGACCCACCAGCCGGCTTGATGAGTCGCCGTCTCCCCCCGGCGCTCAGCGACGAGCGGCTCGCCGGAGAAGGGGTCGATCGTCGCTTCGGTGGGCAGGTCGATGTCGGCGAGCCCGGCGGGCGTTTCGCCGCGGGCCTCGGCTTGGGTGAGGGCGTTGAGGATGCGCAGGCAGCGGGCGTGGGCGGTGGCGCGATTGTGGGCGTAGTGAAACGACTCGAGTGGGGGAAGCAACAAATCAATGGCCCTCGGCCATTCGTCGCCATCACGCTTTGTGGCCTCGAAGACGGAGCTCACCTCGTGCCACGGCCGCTTCGCAAGCGTTAGCTGGTGATCCAACTGGTCCAAGACTTGTTTCTTGGAGGGCCCCGCCAGCTTCATGAGCATGGGCGGTCCGCCCCCGAAACCCGCAGCGACCATGCTCAGCACTAAGGCCCGCTCCTGCTTGAGAGCACGGATGCGGTAGCTATCAACATCCAGAGCGTCCATCTCTCGATCGACTTCATCCGCCATCGCGGTTGGTATCTGCCCGTAGCGCATCACACGATTCATCGCACTGATTGCGATGTTTTGGTAGGCGATGCTCGTCAAGCTGCCGATGACACAAGGCTCATCGCGTGTCAGCCGGGCGAAGCGGAGGCCGTCGAGCGCAGCCGCGGCTGCGGCGTCGTGCTCGCCCCGCGCCAAGTGGTGGTTGACCAGGGCGTCGAGGATCCTGATCGCGATGCGGGCACGATAGCCCGATTCGAGGTTCATACCGATGTCGAGGTTGGGCGTGATATACGCGTACCGCTCCTGCCGGGCGGCGACTCTCACCGCGTCGACTGCCTCGGCGTGGTCCGCGAACAAGGTCGCGAAGGCTTCGCTTTGTTCATCGGTCAGCGGCTCGCCCCGCGCGACGCGCTCCGCTGCTTCCTCCAGCAGGTCGGGGTGGGGCTGGCCGTAGGCGACTTGGTCGAAAGCTTTCAGCAGCGGCCAGGCGGCGGCGATCGTCGCCGCCGCGTTCTCCTCGGCCGGCATCGGCTCTGGCCGGATGTCGGCGAGAGTCACCGGATCGCCCGCCGCGCGGATCGCGGCGAGTCGGCGCTCCACTTTCCACCAACCCCAGAGGGCGTAGGCGGGGATCACCGCCACCAGCCCCAGCGCGAAGTAGCGCAGCCGCAAGCGGCGGCGGGGACGCGGCGGGGATGCGGGCGAGGTGGCGGGCATGGCGGAGAGGTGGTGGCGGAGGAGTTCGTGGCGGAGGACCACCGGCGGCTTACGCCGCCGGCTCGCTGTGGGGAATTCGATGAAAACGGGCGTATCTTGGCGTACGCCGCCCCTCAGGTTAGCTTAAGAGGTCCGATTTTTCCGACCTCTCACCTCCGACCTCCCACCTCCCCGCCGTGTCCGATCCTTACTTCCAGAAGCTGTTCGCCGAGCGGATCGGCGGAGCCAATTACGGCAAAGACGACGCGATTTACAAGTTCGAGAAGATCAAGCGCGCCAAGCGCAAGGCCTTGGCCGATCACCCGGAACGCGGGCTGCTCGATTTCGGCATCGGCGAGAACGACGAGATGGCGCCCGAGTCGGTCCGCCGCGTGATGGACGCCGAGATCGACAAGCCGGAGAACCGCGGGTACGCCGACAACGGGGTGGCCGATTTCAAAGAGGCCGCCGCGCGGTTCATGCGGCGTGAGTTTGGCGTGGCGCTCGACGCCGCGAGCCAGGTGAACCACTGCATCGGGTCGAAGCCCGCCTACGCGATGCTGCCGGCCTGCTTCATCAACCCGGGCGACGTGACGCTGATGACCACGCCCGGCTACCCGGTGGCCGGCACGCACACGCGTTACTACGGCGGCGAGGTCCACAACCTGCCGCTCACCAAAGAGAACGACTTCCTGCCCGACCTCGATTCGATACCGGCCGACGTGCTCGGGCGGGCGAAACTGCTTGTGCTCTGTTTCCCGAACAGCCCCACGGGCAAGACCGCCACGAGCGAGTTCTACGCCAAGGCGGTCGCGTTCGCCAAGGCGAACGACATCGTCATCGTCAACGACGCGGCGCACGCGATGATCTCGTTCGACCAGGAGCCCACGAGCTTCCTGTCGACGCCCGGCGCGATGGACGTGGGGGTCGAGGTCCACTCGATGTCGAAGGGCTTCGACATGATCGGCTGGCGGATGGGCTGGGTCTGTGGGCACGAGCGGATCGTCAGCGCGTTCGCCGACGTGAAGGACAACAGCGACTCGGGGCAGTTCATCGCCGTGCAGAAGGCGGCCGCCGCCGCGCTCGACGACCCGGAGATCCCCCGCCAGATCCGTGAGAAGTACCGCCGCCGGATGGAAAAGCTGGTCGACACGCTGCAGCAGTGCGGCTTCGAGTGCGAGATGCCGGGCGGCACGTACTTCCTCTACACGCCGTCGCCCAAGGGCGTGGAGGGGGGCCCCACGTTCGATTCGGCCGAGGCGGCTTCGCAGTTCCTCATCACCGAGCACTCGATCTGCACCGTGCCGTGGGACGACGCCGGGGCGTTCCTGCGGTTCAGCGTCACCTACGTGGCCGCCGACGAGCCGGCCGAAGACGCGATCATGGCCGAAACGGCCGAGCGGCTCTCGGACCTGCAATTGGTCTTCTGAGAGAGAGCGCCAGAGTTTGAATCCCCCTTCCCCAGGAAGGGGAGGGGCTAGGGGAGGGGTGGGCGCCGGGCACCCGGGACAGCCCCCTCCCCTAACCCCTCCCCCTGAAGGAGGAGGGGGATACGATAGGCCGAAGGCCTTTCAAGAATAGCTGAATCCCACCCTCGCCCCGCTCCGTTCGTCGCTAAAATGGCCGCATGACCGACGACGAACTACTCCGCCGGCCGATCGTGGTGCTCGGGGCGCCGCGCAGCGGCACCACGGTGCTCAGCCAATTGCTGCGTCACCACCCCGACCTCTGCCTGATCGACGAGCCGCGGGTCACTTGGAAGTACGGCAACGACCGCCGCAGCGACCTGCTGCGCGCCGAGCACGCCCGGCCGGAAGTGCGCCGGCACATCCGCCACAGTTTCGCCCAGCAGGTCCGCGCATCGGGCCGCTCGCGGCTGGTGGAGAAGACGCCGAGCAACTCGCTGCGGGCGCCGTTTGTCGACCGCGTGCTGGACGACGCGATCTTCATCCACATGATGCGCGACGGCCGGCAGTCGGTCTTGTCGATCCGCGAGTATTGGAAGAACCACTCGACCGGCGTGCCGCGGGCGCACCTCATGCGGCGTCTCAAAGAGATCCGCCCCGGCCAGATCCCCCATTACGCACGCGAGCTTTTCAAACGGGTGGCCGGGAAGCTGGCGCCGGGGGCGGCCGGCACGCCGGTGTGGGGGCCGCGGATCCCGGGCCTCGAGACCATCGTGCGCGACCAAGGCTTGCTGGCCGCTTGCGCCGCGCAATGGCGTTCATGCGTCGAGGCCGCCTGCCGCGACGGCCGCCACCTGCCGCACGACCGCTACACCGAGTGCCGTCTCGAGGACTTCGACGAGCAAGAGCTTAGGCGGCTGCTGCACTTCGCCGACCTGAGCGTGGCGCCCGAGGTGATCGACGCCTACCGCGACGGCTTCGACTCACGCCAGCCCGGCGGCCGCACCAAGGGGGCCAACGACGACGACGTGGCCCGCGTCGAAGAGCTCATCGCGCCCACGGTGGCGTGGCTGGCGACGCTCGACCGCGCCGACCGGCACAAGTTCTTGCCAATCGACTGAGCTGGTTGGCTGGTCGAGAACCGCTGACCGCAAGGATGGTTGCGGTTCGAGAATAGCCACGAAAAGGCACAGAGAAACACAAGAAGGAGTTGGCGACTCGGGCGTTGCGAGCTGCGGGTATTAGCTCTCTTCTCTTAGTGCTCTCTCGTGCTTTATTGTGGCTAAGCCAAGCACGCCTGGCGGCGGGCTTGCTCGGCGATGTCGAGACCCACCAACTCGCTCCACGCGGCCAAGAATCGCCCGAAGGCGGGCCCCGGCTCGCCGGCGCCGATCGGCTCGCCGTTCAGGCTGACCACCGGCAGCAGGCAAACGCTCGTGCTGGCGAGCCACGCCTCGTCGGCGGCGCCGAACTCTTCGGGCGTGAGGTCGCGCTCGGTGAAGGCGACGCCGAGACCCGCGGCCAGCTCGCGCAGCACGCCAACGCTCACGCCGGGCAGCACCCGCTCCATCGGCGGCGAGACGATCCCCTCAGCCTCGTTGAAAATCACGACGTTGGCGGTCGACGCCTCGCAAACGCGTCCCTGCTGGTCGAGCAGCAACGCCCGGGCTCCGGGCTCCGCGGCCGCCGCCTCGCGGTCGGCCAGGTAGTAGTGCATCCGACTGCGACACTTCAGCGCGGAGGGCCAGCAGCTGTCGGGCGTCTGCCGCACCGGGGTGGTCCGCAGCCGCACGCCCTCGGAGTAGTGATCGGCCCAGTCGCCGAACCGCAGCGGCGCGCCGTGCACGCAGCGCGTCGGCTCACCGCCCCGCTGGCCCGACAGCGGCCCGGGAGTCGCGAAGGCGATGATCGTCCAATCGTCGCCGAAGGGCCGGGTGGGCATCGCCAGGGCGAGCATTTGCAAGATCGCTTGGTCGATCTCGTAGACCACGTCCCGGGGGATGCCGACCACCCGCGCCGAGTGGAGCATCCGCTGGATGTGCTCGGCCTTGCGCCACACACGGCCCTCGAAGGTCCGCAGGCGCTCGGTGATCGTCACGCCCATCGCGAAGCCGAGGTCGTCGACGGGGATCGCCAGGTCGGCCTGCTCGATCCACTTGCCGTTGAGATAAGCCGGTTGGACGATCATCGCAGCGCGAGCGTGGGCGTGTCGGCATCGGCTTGATCGCTCGGCGCGACCGCCGGCGGGTCGACAAACGCCAGCCGCCGCCACGCCTGCGCCATCAGGCCGGGGGTCGCCATGTAATCGTACAGGTCGTGACTCTTGCCGACCGATCCGGTGACGTTGCGCACCTTCACGAGCGAGCGGTAATCGGCGTCGAGGCAGCCCGGGCCGGCGTAGCCGAGCGCCGTCGGGTCGCTGGTCTTGGAGACAAAGCGGTAGAGCCTCATCGCGCGGTCTTGGCGGTTGACGGTCGTCAGCAGGCTGTCGACCGACTGCAGGGCGAGGCCGTTGTAGCGTCCCTTGCCGAGCCAGCAGCAGTCGAGCGCGGGGGCGAACAAGACCACACGGGTCGGCCGCGCGGAGGGCCCCGCAGGGGCGCTGAGGCCGCCGAGCGCGCCGCCGCTCGCCAAGTGCAACGCGCCGGTCGAGACGCGGGCGCCGTAGCTGTAACCGAGCAACCCGACCGGAGCGCCCTCGGGCATGCGGGCCAACGCCCACGCCAACTGGCCCGCCACCGGCCGGGTGCGGGCCGCTTTCTCGCGGAAGTCACGCAGCAGGCCCGGCACCTTGGACGACGGCCAAGAGAATATCACGAACTGCACCGGCCGCCCGTCGCCGCAGCGGACCAGCCGGCAGTACACGTCGACCCCGCGCCGGCGGGCCTCCGAGGCGGTGATCTGGTTGCCGTGCACGTAAACGATGGTCGGCGTGGACGGGTCGAGCGAAGCGAGCGCCGCCGGGGCGTCGCTCCTCACCCAGCGGCGACCGCCGCTCTCGGTGACCGCGTATTCGCTGGCCGCGACGCCGCTGTCGAGCCGCTCGGCGTTCGTGCTGCAGCCGACCGTTCGGGTGCTCACGAGCAACACCCGGTCTTGGGCCCGCACGCAGCCGCCGGCCAACGCCCAGGGCGCCGCGGTCAACACGAGGAGCAGCGTCAGCGCGACGCGCGTGGCCGCGGCTTGCGCCCGTGCTCGGAGGGTCTGAGGGAAACGGCTGATCGGGAAGCAGAGCATGAGGGCGTTTGGCGTCGTCATGGCGGCTAGTGCGGGTCGTGTCGATCGAGAGCAGTGGGCGGCCTGTGCCGCGATCAAATGTAGCACACGGTCAACACACGGCGCGGGAATGTTGGAAAAATTCACCCGTCGAATTTGCACATCGTCCATTGTGGGGTAGTGTTGCTAGGTTCGACACCCCACCGGTGCGTAACCCGTAAAACCCGCCTAATACATTCCCACCCCAACGCCCCCCCCACGCCACGCGATCGTGTCGCCCTCCCCCCTCGCGGAGCCGCCTTTTATTAATGCGGTTTTGCATGGCGCGTCGCACGGCAAGCGGTCCTCCCATGGACCGCACCCCCTTTGAGGAGTCGTGTCATGAAGAAAATCTTGATTTTGATGGCCGCTGTGCTGCTCGTGAGCAGCGTTTCCGGCTGCGGCTGCTTCCGCCGCATGCGCGACTTCCTGTGCCGCGGATCGTACTGCGGCTCGCAGACCGCCGCGGTGGCCGCGCCGGCGTACGCCGCCCCGCCGATGATGGCCGCCCCCATGGCCTACGACCCCGGCTGCTCGTACGACCCGGGCTGCGGCTACGGCGGCGTGCAGACCTACGGCTACAACGGCTACCCGATGGAGATGGGCATGAGCGGCTGCGACAGCTGCCAGTCGGGCTACTCGCTGCCGACCTACGCCGGCGAGAGCTACATGGACGGCGCGGTCGATCCCGGCCCCAGCCCCGCCCAATGACTCCAGCCTGACCTCACGCTTCAAGACTCTTTTGGCGCCTTCCACCGCCAAAGGAACAACACGAAATCGGCTCGGACCCCCGCGGCGCCACTCCCTCCCTGGAACGCCCGCACCGAGCCGATCTAAAACCCCCTGCGGCTCGTTGATCCTGAGCGAGCCGCTAGGGGGTTTTTTCGTGCGCTGAATCGCGGGGCGTGAACCGGCTGATGGGTGGCGTCTGCGCCTGGTTATTGAATGACCAACGACCGACCAATCGGGGGATGAGTGTCGAACCCATGGGTTGTGGGGCGGTCGATTGCTCAGCGGGCCGCCATTCGGGCCGCCGGTTTTTTTGATCCGCGACCGCGGCGGCGTAGGATAGAGGTAGCGCCGCCACGGCGCCCGACGCCTGTCCTCGAATGTCCGCCTGGGAGTGTTATGCGTTTCGTGCCGACTATTGCCCTCGCCCTGCTCGCCTCGCTGTGGGTTGCGTCGCCGCTCGCTGCGCAGCTGCTCGAAACGACCGAAGACGGGCCGCTCCGCTACGGCGACCCGGTCGAGAGCCGGTTCCGCGTGGGCGCCGAGATCACCGCCCGTCGCGGCGACTGCCGCAATATCCTGGCCATGGTCCCGGTGCCGCTGGAGTGCGCCGAGCAGAAGGTGCGGATCATCGACGAAGAGTTCACCGGCGACGTGGAGCGCGTGGCCTACCGCGACGTGGTGGGGGGCGAGGCGCGGCAGATGTTGATCTCGGTGCCGTACCTCCCCGCCGGCGCCACGGCCAAGGCGATCGTCACGTTCGAGATCGAGACCCGCCCGGTCTTGCACCCCGGGGAGGAGGCGGTCGCCGGGCTCGTCATCCCCAAGCGGCCGTCGAGAGAGCTGAAACGCTACCTCAGCACGAGCCCCTACATCGAGTCCCGCAGCGGCCGCATCCGGCGCATCGTGCGTGAGGTGATGGAGCAGCTCGAAGAAGGCGACGCATCCGAATCCGCCGCAGCCAACGCCGCAGCCGACGCCGAGCCGCTCAACGACTGGCGGCGGCTCGAGGCGCTCTACGACTACGTGCTCGACAACATCGACTACCTCGAGCAGCCCGAGGACACCAGCGCGCTGCAAACGCTCCGCGACGGCGAGGCCGATTGCCACGGCCGCAGCGCGCTGTTCTGCGCCCTGGCCCGAGCCGCCGACGCGCCGGCCCGTATCGTGTGGGTCAACGGCCACGCCTTCGCCGAGTTCTACCTCGAAGACCCCGAGAGCGAGCAGGGGTGGTGGTTCCCGATCGAGAGCGCCGGGTCGCGCTGCTTCGGCGAGATGCCGCTCGGCCGCACGATCATGCAGAAGGGCGACAACTTCCGCATCCCCGAGCGTCCCAACGACCGGCTGCGCTACGCGAACGACTGGCTCACGGGCAAACCGGCCCGAGGCGGCGGCCCGCCCAGCGTGCGCTACATCCGCGAAACGCTCTAAAGAGTACCGCCGCCGGCCGCGCCCTCGCTCCGCGCCCGCAACTCGCGCCGCAGGTCCGCGGTCGAGTGCCCGCGCCACACCGAAACGCCCGTGCGGTCGTAGAGCACGAGGGTCGGTATCTGGTAGACGCCCATCGCCTCCCAGGTTGTTTTGGCGCCGTAGCCCACCGGCCAGTCGAAGCCGTCGATCCGCTCGATCATCGCCTCGACACGGTCGAGCTGGCTTCCCGGCTCGCTGGTCAGGCCGAGAAAGGCGACATCGTCCGTGGAGAACTCCTCCCGCAGCTTGGCCATCTGCGGCAACGACGCCACGCAGGGCGGGCACCAGGTGGCCCAGGCGTCGATGACGACCAGCCGCCCGGCGAGCGACTCGCGTGACGGCGTGGCGCCCGGCCCGGTGTTGACCCATCCCTCGACCAGCAGCGGCGGCAGCGGCGCCGGCGTGTGCGCCTCGCCCGCCGGGCGTGTGAACCCTTCGATCAGCATCCCCACCACCACGGCTGCCACGAGCCACAGCAGCGGGTGAAACGAACGCTTGGCGGGCGCCGGGCTTTTTTGCTCCGGCGGCGCCGGCGTGTCCGCGTCGCCCATCATTCGATCCTCCGGCGGAGCAAGATCGCCCGCTCGACGTTGGCGTCGTCGCCCGGGCGGAACGCCACCGGCTGCGTGCGGTCGATCAGGTAGAAGCCCCGCGCGCGGTTCGTGTCGCCCGTGTCGGACCCGAGCTCGCGACCGAGCACGTAGCCATCGGGGTAGACTTGGTTAAACAACGCCAGCTGATCGTCTGCGGGGCCCGTGGTGGTGTCCCAGCCATAGCGCTCCGCGATCACCGGGTGCTCGTTGGCCGGCGTGACCTCGAAGAACCCGACCGTGATCCAGACCGCGAACGTCCCCGAGCGGCCGGTGGTCATGTTCGCCAAACGGGTCATCGGCTGGTAACGCAGCGAGGCGTTCCGTT
Source organism: Pseudobythopirellula maris (assembly GCF_007859945.1). Lineage (GTDB taxonomy): Bacteria > Planctomycetota > Planctomycetia > Pirellulales > Lacipirellulaceae > Pseudobythopirellula > Pseudobythopirellula maris. The sequence continues at coordinate 1,113,433 of NZ_SJPQ01000002.1, forward strand.
CGGTGTCGAGCGACGGCTCAAGCGAAGCGCCCGAGAACAGCGGGACCACGGTGACCTTGTCGTCACCGGCCGAGTCGGTCAGCAGGCTGTCGGGGATCGCGCCACCGGAGCGAACGAGCGCTAGGTCGTCGCCCAGGCCCGCCTCGCCGGCGTCGTCGAGCACGCCGTCGCTGCTGCTGTTGACGGTCAGATCGTCCTGGTACCTTGACCCCCAGGCGCCGTCGGGCCCCGGCGAGGTGGGGTGCGCTCGCAGCATCGAGGCGTCGGAGCCCCCTTGCGTCATGTTCGCCAGCGGCGCGTCGAAGCCGGCGTTGGGCGAACGGAACGGGTTGGCGAAGAACGTCGGGAACGACGCGTTGAGCAGCCGCGGCGAGTAGTCGTGCACGCCGCCGGCGGGCAACGGGGCAGCGCCGGCGTAGCCGCGGCGGCTCACGACCACGTCGCGCCAGGCCGGGCCCAAGTGGCCGGTCTGCAGCAGTTGCGTCCCCGCCGAGTCGATGAAGTTGCCATCCTTCAGGCGGTGCATGATCCCGTCGTACACCTCCGACCACATCTCGGGCAGCAGGTCCGTATCGTCGTCCACGCCGCGGCGGCCGACCACCGTGTTGAGGTTCACCTTGCCCGGTTCGCGGTAGTGGTCGACCCGGTTGAACGGGGCGACGAGCCCGGCGCGCGGGTCGGCCGGCTCGACCGTCGGGTCGGCGAACTGCGTGGGATTGAGCAGCGTGTCGGTCGCCACGAACCGCGACGGGGTGTGGACGTAATCGAGCAGCCGGTAGAAGTGCGGCGCGCCGTAGGCGATCACCTTCGCCTCGGTGATCGTGTTGCTGGGGTCATTGGGGTCGGGATACTGGATCTGGTACGTCCGCTGCTGGGCCGGGTCGGCCGCGGTCTGGAAGAACGGCAACAGTTGGCCAAACGGCGCCATGGTCGGCGCCCGCCGGGCGGTGTTCGTAAGCTCGGCGGCGTTGGCGCCATTGAGCACGGCCTCTTCACCGTTCCACGGGTTGGGCTGCGCTGGCGCCGCGGCGTTGAAGCCAGAGAAGTAAGTCAGCATCCGATTGGCGCCGTGCATCGGCGCCTGCAGCAACTCGCTGGCGCTGACGAACGGCCGGTTCGGCCAGTGGAACGTGGCGAAGGCCGAGTTGTTGCGCAGCGTCTCCGGTTTCTCGAGCGCGCCGGAAGGCAGGGTCGTGTTCGTATCATCGGCGAGCTTGACCATCGGCGTTCCGAGCGCCTCGCCGGCGACGCCATCACCATCGATGTCAAACGTTTCGGCGGCTATCGCTAGGTTGTCGATCCGGCCGTCGTTATTGGGATCATCTTCGCGGTCCCAGAGCAGATCTTGGCCAACGAGGAACTCCTCGTCATTGACGTCGCCAAAGCCAAGGCTCGTGAGGTACGAGAAGTCGATCACGTGCTCCTCGTAGCCGGTCCCGAGGAACTTCTCGTCGAAGGTCAGGAACGCTTTGACGCTGTCGTCGTCGAGCCGCTCCTTGGTCATGCGGTCGGCGGCGGTGACGGCGTGCGGGCTCTCCGGGTGGGAGATCTCGGTGGTGGTGGTCGGGTTGGCTTGCCGCCACAGCAGGCGGTTCATCGCCAGCGGCCACGCCTCCTCGATCGCCCCCCAGGGCCAGCCACGCTCGTGCGACTTGAACATGATCGCCGTGTTCACGTCCTCACCGCCGGCGTTGGGCAGGCTGCGCGGCGTGCGGTGACGGACCTCAGGCCCCGAGACGCTCGTGTCGGGAACGTGCACGTACTCCGATTCGGCGGGGGTCTCCAGCTCGCTCTCGCGGCTGCTCGTGCTGTTGAACGCCGTCAGGTCGAGCGGCATCGTGTCGACCGTGACGTACGGGTTCACCTCGAGGTTCGCGTCGTGCTGCGGGTTTTCCGACCCGTCGGACCGCCTCGGCGGCGGGTTCCAGGGCAGGAGCGGGTTGGCCAGCCGCTCCAGGCACATGGTCCGGTAGTTGGGCGTGGTCTGGTTCTCGACCAACTCGGGGAGGACGTCGAACGGCTCGTCGAACGGGGTCTCGAAATACCCCTCGGCAGGCTTCGCGCTCGAGACCGCGCCGCTCGTGTTCGGCCGGTAGATTATGTCGAGGCTCGGGTCGAGCTCGAGCTGGCGAACGAAGTACTCGTCGAGCGGTTCCGAGACCGAGAACCCGTCGATCGGGATCGCGATGACCGGCGTGGTTGCGTGCTCCGAGGCCAGGAGATCCGCCGTCGCCGTGATGTTGTAGTAGTCGTCGTTCGCTTCGCCGTCGATCGGGGGACCGAGCACCAGCCGGCTCTCCGACCCGCCGTTCATCCGCAGTACAAACTGGTGCACGTCGGGCGAGGGGTGGGGCATCATCTCGAAGCGGCGCAGCTGCTGGTTGCTCGAGACGCCGGCGTGGGGCGAGCCATCGAGAAACTCGTTTTCGACTTCGCCGCCGGCGCTCTCGAGCAAACGCGAGACGAGCGTCGTGTAGCGTCCGGCGAGTTTGTTGGCGTCGTCGCTGAGGGTCGCCGACTCGTCGCGGAGGTCGCGGTTGTAGACCGCGCCGATCGAGCCGACCACGGCCCGACGCCCGGGCAGCAGCGGCGCGAGCGGGATCGGCTTGCCGACGGCGGGGAGGTTGGCGTCCGTGTCGTCCGTGTACTTGATCCGGTTGAGCGGGGCGAACTTGCTGGCGTGCACCTCGAGCACGGAGCCCCCGGTGCCGACTTCGCCGCCGGGGGCGACGCCCGTCAGCTTGACGCCGACGGCGGGCCCACGCTCACGCACCAGATTGGCGGGCGCGCTTGCCGACAGCTCATAAGCGAGCTTCGGCACGCGCCACCCGGGCGCCGTCAGATCGATCTTGGGAGTGGTCGAGGCGACCGGGGGCCCAAAGCCAACCGTCGGTCCGGCCGCGGCGGTTTCGGTGACCGGGGCGATCATGTAGAAGGCCCGCTCGATGTACTGATTCGGCTTCTGCAGCACGCGGCGGGTGATCTCGCGATCGATCACCTGCGGCGCCGGCGTCTGCTCCGTGCCGGTCAGCGTTCGGGGGCCCCCGGTCTCTCTGCCGTGGAGGCGGCTCGAGATCTCGATCTCGACGTCGCCGAGGTCCACGGGCTGCGCGAACCGGTCGAAGCCGGGGAAGTTGGGGTCGAGCGGCGTGGGGGGCGTTTCGCGCAGGCCGGTTCCGGCCGCCGCGTCGTCGGTCGACGTGGCGAGCGAGTTTTGCGCTTCGAGGACCTTACGGCTCCAGAATTGGCGGTAGGCGAACGTGAGCGGCGGGATCGTCTTGCCGCCCACCTCGCGGATCTTTTCCGAGGTGTAGGCCCACGGGCCGTTGGCCATGGGGCTGTCCTCGTAAGTGCCGTCGTTGAGCCGGTGGGCCGGGTCGTCGTCGGCGAGCTTCACGTCGCCCTGGATCCGGGCGTCGGCCTCAGCGGCCGACGGGTCGACGGTCGAGTTGCGGACCATCGGGTGGTCCTCGACACAGATGAACCGCCAGACCGGCGAACGTGATCTGATCGGCTGGGAGGGATCGGCGGGCAAGTCGCTGAGCCGGTCGAACTCCACGCCCTGCGAGAAGATGCGTTCGGTCGTGTCGCCGTCGCCGTCCTTGTCCAGCACGTCGACGTAGGAGTAAATCTCGGCCGGACGCTGCCCGCCGAAGGGCCACGGGTTGAGCAGCTCGAAGAAGCAGTTGCCCTTGGGCTTGTAGCGCTGGTCGAGGTCGTCGTCCTGATTTGCGCCGACCTGGCCGCCGTCGCCCTTGTTGCCGGAACTCTCGGGGATCTCGTCGTCGGTGAGGCGGCGGTCGTGCCACGCCAGGCCCTCGGTGATCAGCGCCTCGGGGCGCTCGGCGCCCCAGACCAGGCCGTAGGTGTTGTCAAAATCGTTGATCGGTTCGTCCGAGTCGACCAGCCGCTGGACCGGCGCGCCGAAGCCGCCGGCGGTCACTTCCCGGACGAAGCCGGCCCCTTCGTTGGTCGTGACGTCGCCGTCGATCGGGAAGACGGCGATCGGGGTTTTCTCCGATCGACGCGTGGGGCTGTAGTCGTACTGCGCGACGTTCCAGCCGTCCCACGGGTTCTCGTCGTACTCGAACGGGGTCATGATCGCGTCGGGGTCGCGCATGTCCGCCACGTTGATCGCCCACTGGGCGATCTGCCGACGGGTGAGCTTACGCATGGCGGCCACCCGCGCCGCTTGGACCGATTGCTCGAGCGCCTGCTCGTGGGCGTCGGTCGCGCCGGCGGCGATCAGCTCCTCCTCGATCTCGCCTTTCAGGTCCCAGCGGAGTCGGTACGCGGTGCTCGAGTCGCTGCGGATGTTCGACTTGAGGACGTCCGGGTCGCTCTTGAGGTCCTCGGGCGGGTCGGCCGAGTTGTTGTAGCTGCCGCTCAGCGGGTCAAGGTAATGCAGCACCTGCGGGTCGTTGTCGTCGTACGGCGCCAGGTAGTTCTCGTCCATCAACAGCAGCGTCAGGCAGTAGAGGTGCCGCGCGTAGAGCTGCCGCGCCATCCGCGAGTCGTCGCGGAGCGGCGCCCCCGAAACGTAGGCCCCGCGGCCGTTCGTGTCGCGGCCCGCGGTGTAGTCGAAGTTGTTCAGCTCGCCCGCGTCTTGGACACCGTTGTTGTTCACGTCGATCCAGTCGAGCGGCGGGTCGAAAACGCCGTTGCCGTTCAGGTCGGCGTACGGCTCCGAGCCGTCCCACACGCCGTTCCCGTTGGCGTCGGCGTAGGGCTCGCCCGCCTCTTGGGGCTCGTCGACCACGCCGTTGCCGTTGTTGTCGCGGCCGTCGCCGAACGGGCGGTTGAGGTCCATCCTGAGGCCGGCCAGGACCTCCGGGGCGAGCAACCCGCCGTAGGAGAAGAAGGGGGGGATGTTCCGCATGTCGACCGTCTGGTCATCAATACCACCATCGTTCAGATCACGATTACGCGAGAACTCCGTAGGGCGTGTGTTGTCGCCGTGAATGACCTCGTTGATCAACTTGTTGGCCCGCGCCAACTCGACTTGCCCCGACACCCCGGTGCGGAACGACAAGTCGACTGGGATGATCCCCTGCCGCTTGAGTTCGAGCACGACTCGGTAACGCAAGTAGTCGGTCAGCCGCGCGTTGGTGGGGGCCGTGTCGCGCATCACGACGGCGTAGTCGTCGCAGTCGGCGTACCAAAGGGTGTCGTAGTCGATGGCCGCGCCGTTGGGGAACGTGTAAGTGGCGACGCTGTTCGTGTTGAACACGAACACCGTCTCGTCGCCCTCGTTGACGAGGCCGTCACCGTCGTCGTCCGCGGGCATCGGATTCCCCGCCACCGTGGTGTCGCGCGGCACGCCCGGCAGGCCGTCGGCGCCGAGGATCAGCCGGGTGGTCCAGTAGTCGTTCGGCGTGGGTACCTCGTGGCTGTCGGTCGTGACGAGCCGGCGGTTGATGGCGGCCTGCTGCTCGGCGACGAGCGCCTGGAGGTCGTCGGGCGCGAAGTTCTCCGTCGTGTTGGAGCCGATCGTGTTGTCATTGATCGCCTCGTCGAGCCGGTTCTGATAAGCAAGTTTCGCCGGGTCGAAGGCGTCGACCAGATTCCACAGGCGGCCCTCCAGGTCGCCCGCGTCGGCGTCGTTCGCCCGCAGCACGCGCTCCAACTCGGCGGGCGAGAACGGGGCGTCGTCGTTGATCGGCGCCCCCGCCGGGTAGCTATTCACCACCGCCTGGAGGTCGGCCACCGGCCGTCGCCGAGCTTCGGCCGACAGGTTGAGTTCATAGGGTGAGTCGTCGAGGATCGGGCGGCTGTAGCTACCGCTGATCGCATCATTGCGGTCAGCGTTCACCTCACGCAATGGCGAACCGGTCGCGCCCACTCCGGCAGAGTAACGCGAGAACAGGTCGGGCATCTCGCCAAAGCCGGCTGCCGGCTCATTTAACCCGATGTACGTGGGGAAGCCGAAGAAGTCGGTCCAGACCCGCGGATCGCGGGTGGTGAATGGATCGTTCACGTCGAACGTGTGACCCGGTGAATAGTAGCCACGGCCGTCGCTGACCGAAGCCTTGTCCGCGCTGAACGACCCGTAGCGTCCCCACGGCTCGGCGATGTCGATCACCGTGGCGACGAAGCGGCCGTCGTCGTTCGGGTCGGGTCGGCCGGCTAGCAGCCGAGCGTAGTCGTCGAACTGTGCGATACCAGTGTAAGGCTCCGAGCCACCGAGAGAATGATTTTGCTGTTCAGCCAGCGGCAGGTTCGGCGAGAGGACCGAGCGCAGCGTGATGTCGGCCGGGCCCCAGCCTTCGCCGTGCGGCAGCTGGTTTGAGCTTTGCAGGATTTGGCCGGAGGTGAAATCTTGGGCCAGGTTGCGGTTTAGATCGCTGCTAAAGTCGTTGGTAACGGCGTCACGCAGCGTTGAGCGGTCGAGGTCGTCGCTGACGAAGTGCTCGGCCGAGCCGTGGGCGTTGAGGTTCAGCCGGCCGTCGAGGTCTTCGACCAGCATCGCGACGAGCGGCTTGTAGAGCCGGCCGTCTTCGGTCTTCTGCACCGGCAGGCCGATGTCGACCCACACGCTGTCGGCCGCGCCGTCGTTGTCGTTGTCGACGTCCCACGGGCCGACCGCCTCCCAGTACGGGAACGTGATCTCTCCGGCGGCGTTGAGCAAGGCCGCCGCGCCGGGCACGGCGCTCGTTCCCTCGTAGCGCGACAACAGGTTGCCGCCGTCGAAGTCGGGGTGGTCATCGGTCAGCGGCCGCAGGATGAACTTCCGTTTCAGCTCGGCGATCTTCAGCGCAGTCACGAGGTCGAGACCCGAGACATCCTGGTTGGATTCGCCGTCGACAAGGGGCCGCAGGATCGCCAACGCCCGTTCATCCGCGTTGTCGATGAGAGACGTCAGCCACGTCGAGCGGTGCAGGCGGTGGAACCAGAAGTTCACCAGCGCCGGCCGGTGGAACGACGGGATCGGCAGGTCCTCCAGGTCGAGGCGGACCGCCTCATCGGCGTCGTACCCGGAGTCGGGGTCAACACGCGCGCCGTTGTTGAGCATGACCCGCCCGCGGTGGCGGGGCGTGGTCGATTGCAGCGCGAGGAACAGGTTCTGGAAGTCGGCCGCGTCGTACGACTCGTCGGTGTCGCCGGCGCCGGGGAAGTGGCTGTAAAGCGACGCCGACAGACTGGGGTCGAAAAGGGGCCGGAGGCCGTCGGTCGCTGCGGGGGCGCCGCCGTTGCTGCGGAACGTGAGCCCCGCCGCGAATGGGTCGGTCGCCAGGGCAGGGTCGAGGTAGGCGACATTGCCGAGGTTGAAGTGCTGGGCGTTGGGCGCCAGCGCCGGCTCGACACCGACCCACTCGCCGGTGGGAAGCTCCACCGCTTCGAGCGCCGTGAGGCGTGGCCCGTTGTAGTCGGCGTACGCGTTGAAGCCGACGCCCGCGCCGTTGTACGGCCGGCCGTTGACGACGAACCGGTAGCCGACCGTCTGGCCGTTCTTGATCTTCAGGAAATCGCTCAGCGAAGGATCGGTGGGAGCGACGAAGCGCAGGGCGCCGCCGTCCTGACGCCGGGGGGCCATCACCCGCAGGCGGCCCACTCGCGTCTCGCCGTTGTTCGACGTGTCGCCTTGGGCCAGGCCCTGCCCGAGGTACTCGTAATCGACCACCCGGACCGATTCGCCCGCGAGCGGCCCTTCGGTCATCGTGAGCAGGCAGCCGTTGTAGTAGCCGTCGGTCTGCGAAAGCTGGTAGTCGACCGGCAACCCCTGGTTGTCGTAGTCGAGTCCCACGGCGTTGGTGGGGTCCAAGCGCCGGCCCGCCTCGGTGATGCGGAGGTCCTGGCGGTCGCTCACGTACAGGTCGACGAACTGCCCCTCGGTCGGGCCGAGCATCTGCGCCGTGGTGGCGCCGGCGTAGCGAGGGAAAATGTCGGAATCGAGCACGCCGTCGACGCTCGCCGTCATCACCCGCGCCTCGAAGCCGTCCGTGCCGTAGGCGTCGCGCAGCAGGCTGTGGTAGCGGATCGCCGAGTGGCGGTTGTTCGTGTCGCGCAGCAGCTGCATGAGCGCGCGCTCCAGCAGGTCGTCCGGCTGGCTGGTGGCGCGGTTCTTCTTCTCCAAGATGCGCGCGGCGGTGCGGTGCTGGTCGCTCGAGACGAGGAACGCCGTGCCGATCAGCATGAACAGCACGAGCATGCTCAGCACGACGAGCAACAGCACGCCTCGACGCGAGCGTCGGGCGGCCGCGCGGCGGCGTAGCATCAGATTGCGGTGGTTGGTCTTCATCGCCTTTGCCTCTCGGTCGGCGCCGCGAAGGCGCCCTAGTCATCCTCGCCCGGTTCGCCCCTGTGAGCCGGTGCGTGGTTAATCTCCTCCCCCGTCGGGGGAGCCCCGCCTGAAACCCGTGGCTGGGAAAAGGAGTATTGGTTCTTTCAACAGCCGGGGTTATTCAACCGCCCAGGCGCTGCCCGCTTCGAGCCGCATCGTCTTGGTGTGTACGGCGACCGCGCCGGGGATGATCGCCACCCGCAGGTCGTTCGATAGCTCCGTGTTGTCGCCCCCGTTGACGCTCTCCGCCCACGGCCAATCGGGCCCCCTGAGCGCGACGAGTCGGCGGTCGGGGATCGAGCCCGCCGAGGTGAGTTTCTCGCCCAGCGGGTTCAGCGCTTCGCCCTCGCCGTCGATGTTCACCACGCGGTACCAGGCGAGGAAGAACTTCGGCAGCTCGGCGGTCGACAGCGGGTGCGGCCCGCAGACCATCACGTACTGCCCGCTGCGGAGCTCCTCGAACGGGCTCTCTTCGGGCTCTTTGGCGCCGTTGACGATGGCTCCGCTCACAGCGCCAGAGCTGGCGTAGAACCGCTCGAGCAGCATCTCGCCGCCGCCGATCCCGGTGGTCACCACGCGTCCACGCACCAGGCGCTCCGCCTGGAGCGTCTCGAGGTATCCGTCGCCCAAGACACGCTTGTGGAACACGACGGCCGAGACATCGTAGGGGTAGGCGTCCGGCGTGGAGACGAGCGCGTTGCGCGCCTCGGACGTCACGGGGTTGACCGTGAGCAGCCAGCTGTAGTCGCCGCGGGTCTGGCGGTTGAGCGGCTGGGCCTGCTCGTCGACCGTGACCGTTTGCCACCGCCCCAGGGCGGGGTCGTCGCCGCGGGCGGGGAGCTCCAGCGCGATGTCGTTGGCGCCGCTGAACAGCGCGTCGGCCTTGGGAAGCTGGAGCATCTGTCGCCTGTTGGACGACGTGATGTAAGTGTTTCCGTTGGGATCGTAGGCGGGGAAGGTGGTGGTGACCCGCCTGACCGGCCAGCAGAGGGGGTTGGCGAACGGCCCCCAGTAGGGCGACGAAGGCGCGGGCCCGCCATCGAAGGCGGGGAAACGCCGCGCCGCCGCCGAGTTGATGGCGGCGCCCCGGAAGCTGGCGTACACCAGCGGACTGGTTTCGTTCAGCGCGCTCGCCATGCCGAGCGGATCGATGACGAACGCCGCCCCGTAGCCGCGATTGAGATAATGGTCGATCGGCCCCGGGCCGATCAAGGCGTGGGCTCGTTCGGGATTGCCCGCGGTCAGCAGACCGTAGCCCTCTTCGTTGTAGCCGTTGGCGTCGAGCGCCCGGATCCTGTTGATCAGGCCGGGCACGGTCTCGAGCCGACCCGCGTTGCCCGTCGGGATGGGCTCGAGGTTCGGGTCGAGCTGCACCCAGTTGTCCGGGTCGAGCCAGCCGCGTGTGATGGCGTCGTTCAGCGCGGCCTGGGCGAGGGCGTTGCCCTGGTCGGCGATGTCGCCCGACTGCATGTAGCTGCCCCCCACGGGGAACAACGACGCCACGCCCAGCAAGCCGAGCGTGAGGATGCCCATCGAGATCAGCACCTCGGCCAGGGTGAGCGCCGCGCGGCGGCGCGGAGTCGTCCGCCCCCGTGCGGCGGGCGCCGATTCTGTTTCGAGATTTCTGCGACCTGCGTTCGTCATCATCCGCGTCCCCCGCTGCTGGCCGCCTCGCGCACCAGGGACTGCGCCTGGATGATCTGTGAATCGAAATCGCCGGTGAAAGTCGGCGGCACAAAGGCGTTCTCCACCGTGCGGATCGTGCCCGTGCGGCCGCCGATCACCACCCACCGGCTGTCGAGATTCAGCCAGTTGTATTGGCGGGTGAAACGCTCGTAATCGGGCGCCGGCAGGTCGGTGAGGTTGGCGTCTTCAAACCGGTCGGCGCTCAGCAGCACCGGGTCGTTGCGTGATTCTTTGGGTGTGTCCGTGCTGCTGCGCAGCTCGGTCGGAGGGGCCGGGATCGCGTCTCGCAAGCCGATCAGCAACGCGATGTTCTCCCGCACGGATTCGCTGACGATCGGCGCCCCCGGGTAGCCTACGGCGTTGGGATTCACGAGAGCGCCACGCGGCTGCCTGGAGTAGTAGATCCGATCGACCGACCCGTCCGGCGCGAACATGATCATCGGCGAGGTGGTCGCGAGGCGGTACTCTTGTTCCGCGTCATCCCAGGCGTGGCCCGGCGTGTAGAGCTTGTCGCTTGTGGCGAAGCCGCTCGCCTGCAGGTCGATCGCCGCGCCGGTGGGCAACTGCAACGGCGGCGCCGGCGAAGCGGTCGGCTGGCGGTGGATCTTGTACGGCGCGCCGGCGGTCCAGTAAGGGCTTGTCGGCGCCACGCCCGAAGCGATCAACGCCTCGACCGACTGGAACTCGTTGCCGTCGGCGTCGTAATTGATCGCCAACGCGGGGCCGTCTTCGATCAGCTCGGCGGCGTAGCTGCGAGTGCTCCCCGCGGGTTGAGAGAAGTATCCGTTCGCGGCCGCCTCGCCGGTGCGGACGGTGGTGGTGTCGATGCCGACCGTCCCCGAGCCATCGCCCGCCAGCAGGCGATAGTGGGCGCCAAAAACGGTCACCTCGTCCCCCGGCCGCAGGAACCGTGGCGGGACGCTGGCGTGGTCGAGATTGCGAGGCAATCTGTCATCGGTCTCCACGACGCCGTGTTGAACGAATTGGAGCAGGTACGGCGCGGTCGGGTGAATGCGGCGCGCCACACGGCAGAGCGAGCCGCTGGTGAAGCCGGCGTAGGGGGGCGGCGCCTCGACCGTGAGCAGCTCGATGCAGACGCCGTTGTCCTCGCCGTTGAGCGTGTCGACGCTGAGCCGCTTGAGCATCACGCCCTGCGGCCGGCCGGTCTGGATCGCCCGCGACTGGGCCGCCGACAGGTAGGCGTTCACCTCGCGCGACCCCTCGCGCAGCAGCCGGTCGTCGCCGGCGGGCGAGAGGACCGGGATCGCCGACGAGATGAGGATCGTCACGATCACCGCCACGACGAGCAGCTCGACGAGCGTCATCCCGCCCGGCGGGGCGGGGGTTCGGCGTTGATGGGATAAGGGTTTCATGGTTTCTCTGTTCCGACGCAAAGCCTTGTCTGCCTCCGGTGTGTGAGGAGGTGGATGACGCTTCACGTTGCCGCTCCGTTGAGGTTGCCCCTCGAGTCGCTCGCCCCTGGCCGGGGGCGGTTGCTCAGCTTCGCTCGCCCGACTAGTTGGTCCGGGTCGCGATGTCGTGGTTCGTGATGTTGTCGGCGTAGTTGTCGCCGTCTGAGTCGATGCTAGGAGCCAGGACGGCGCGGGCGTCGCTCATCTCTTGGCCGATCCCCAGCCCGAGACTAGGGTCTTCGTGCAAAGAATAAGGGTCGCTGAATCTGTTGAAGAAGTTGGCGGCGGAGTAGATGTCCGAGTCCTCGTCGCCGCCGTCGGAGTAAATGAGCGGCATGATTCTGAATCCACGCGCCGCCGGTCCGCCGCCGCTGGCTCCGCCGGTGTCAACCTCGAAATTCGTCATGTTCGGGCCGTCCACGCGGAACGGGTCGAACGGGTCGAAGTCGTTGTTGATCGCTTGCTGCACCGCCTTGAGCTTGTCGCCGTCGCTAGCCGCCGCGCCGTTGAAGTCCTTCTTCGTGTCGCGGTAGATGCGCGCCAGCTGGTTGAAACCGAGCTGCGAGTCCGACTCGAAGCCGGGCGCCCAACGCAGGAAGCGGATCGGGTTGCCCCAGCCGTCGAGGAACTCGGGGGCGCCGTCGCCGTCGACGTCGCCGATGTCGGCCGGCTTGAAGAGCCCCGCCGCCTCGCCGTCGCTCGTGGCGTTCATCACGACGAGGTACAGGCACTCGGCCGATTGGTTGGCCATAAGGTCATCCCGTGAGACACCCGCGTTAATCATCGCTTGCAGCCGTCGGCTGTAGAGCCGCGAGAGCGTCGGCCGTTGGCTTGCGAATAAAGGACCGCCGAAATCCTCGGGTTCGATCTCCGTAAGGCTGGCCGGCAACGGTTTGAGGTAGACGTCGCTCCAGCGGTCGGGCATCTCCATCCGCATCGTCTCGCGCAGCGCTTGGAGGCGGCCGGCGGCTTCGACCTGGCCGTTCGTCCAACCGCTCGTGATGAACAAACCACTTGCCGCCAAGTAGTCGCGGTAGTCTTCGACCATGTTCACCACGGGCGGGCGGTCGGCCCGGTTCAGCTCGACGCGCTGGTAGCGGTACTGGTCGTAACGCTCCATCAGCTGCGTGTGGAGGCGCGCGATGAGCTGGCGGGTGCGGGCCTCGCGGGCCGTCTCGCCCGCCACGCCCGCCACGCCGACGATCAACGCCGCCAGGATGCTGACGATCGCCATCGAGACCAGCAGCTCGACCAGCGTGAGGCCGAGCAGGGGCCCTCGCTTGTCGGCTCTCGTGTTTTCCGCTGGGAAGATCATGGCTGCGCGTTCGCCAGGGTCGAGTCGGAAAGGTTCGACAGCGTGTCGGCCAGGTCGAGCGTCCACGGGCCTTCGGGATAAGTGATGTTGCCTTGCAGCTCGAACTGACCGCCGCCGGCTTCTACGACACGGGGGAACGAACCGTACGCCCCATCGATGCCGCCGTGCAGGATCTGGAACTTGCCGTCGCCGGCGAAGTTGAACGGCCGGTTCGTGGCCGAGGCGGCGTTCGTGTTCGGCGTCTTGACCGCGTAGACGTTCTGGATCGCCTCGAAGCGATCCGAGGCGCCATTGGGATTGTTTAAGATGACACTGGTCACCGCCGGCACGTCGGTGTCGGGCAACGCCCCGCCACGCGAGGCGTCGAAGTAGACGTACGGCAGTTCGAGGATCGAGTAGGTGTAGAAGTTGATCCGGCGCAATGTGCCGTCCGATTGTGGGTCGTCGTACACGATGAAGCGGCCGTCGGAGTCGTCGAAATAGCCGTCGTCATCGCGCGGACCGAAGCGTTCGACCTTCAGCGCGATCTGCTTGAGCCGGTTCTCGATCGGGTCTTGCGCGGCGGGGGGGGGGGCGGAGCTGGTGGTGTCGATGGCGTAGGAGGGCCCGCCGACGCCGGAGATCGGGTAGTTCGGGTCGCTGCTGAAGCCGCCGATCCAGAACACCAGCGATTCGGCCGCGGTCATGCCGCCCGGCAGGTTGGGCGCGTCCGTGCCGGACCCGGCGCCCCGTCCCACGAGCGCGCTGATAAGCGAGTCGGGTTCGCGGTGCTTCGGAGCGACCTTCTTGAGGAACCGCTTGAAGTCGTTGTAGATCTGATTCTCGTCGATCGGGCCCGAGCCGTCGTTCTGGGCGTTGGGCGGGTACGCGCTGACGACCGTGCCGTACTGGTCCTCGAGCGAGGTGGCGAGCTGGTTGATCTCGACCGACACCTGCACCTGGCGGGCGCGGTTGCGCGCCCCGGCCGCCGCCACCAGCAGCAGGCTGGCGAGGATGGCGATGATCGCGATCACGACCAACAGCTCGACCAGCGTGAACGCGGAGCGCAGCGGTCGGGGTGCGGAATGCGCGAGACGCCGGTGGCGTGTGCTCGGGTGGTTGTTTGCCATTTGATCAGTCCTTGGATTGCCCCGTAGGAAATAGTCGTAGCGGCCGGCCGGGGGGCGAATCGTTCCGCCCCTCGGCTTACGCGTCCGAATCAGGTGAGTCCTTCGATCAGCTTCACGAGCGGCATGAACAGCGAGACGACGATAAAGCAGACGGCGCCGCCCAAGAAGATGATGAGCAGCGGCTCCATGAGCTTCGTGAGCGAATCGGTCCGCACCGCCACGAGTTCGTCGTACACGTCGGCCACTTTGTAGAGCATCGTGTCGAGTTCGCCCGTCTCCTCGCCGACGTCGACCATGTTCACGACGATGTCGTCCACCACGGGCTGGCGGAACTTGAGCAGGTAAATGAGCAGGCCGATCGGGCCGCCGATAAAGCAGAACCAGAAGAACGCCGCCATCGGGTGGAACCCGGGGATCGCGTTCTCTTTCATCGGCGCGGCGATCGCGTCGCCCTCGCGGATCGCCTCGCTGACCTTGCTGAACATCCGCTCGAACACCGCGTTGCCCGAGGTGTCGCGCGTGATGTTGAGCGCCTCGAGGATCGGCACGCCCGAGGCCACGAGCGTGCCGAGCGTACGCGTGGTGCGGGCCAGGATGTTCTGCTCGATCAGCGGGCCGAAGATCGGCACCTTGATGATGAACTGGTCCCAGCCGATGCGGCCGTGCTTGAATTTGCGCAGGAGCTTGATGAACAGCCAGATGCTCGCCGGGATCGCGGGGATCAGGTACCAGTAGTTGACCACCCAGTTCGACATGCCGATCAAGAGCTCGGTGGCCACCGGCAGTTCGAGCTCGAAGTCTTCGAAGATCTTCCGGAAGGCGGGCACGATGGCGATCATGATGAACGTGAGGATGCCCACGGCCACCGAGACCACGACGACCGGGTAGATCATCGCGCCTTTGACTTTGCGTTTGAGCGACTCGGCGCGTTCCTGGAAGTCGGCCAGCCGCTGGAGGATCAGCTCCAGGGCGCCGCCCGCCTCGCCCGCCTTGATCATGTTCACGTAGAGTCGGTTGAAGCACTTGGGGCTCTTGGCCATCGCCTCGCTGAGCGTCGAGCCCGCCTCGATCTCGTCGCAGGTGTCTTCGAGCGAGAACTTCAGCCGCCCCGGCTTGGCCTGGGCCGCCAGGATCCGCAGGCTGCGCAGGATCGGCAGGCCGGCGTCTTGCAAGATCGACAGCTGCCGGGTGAACGTGGTGAGGTCCTTCGACTTCACGCCGCCGAAGACCAAGCCGCGGTTCTTCTTCGCGGGGCCGGCCGCCTCGGCCTTCTTGCGGGCCTTCTTCACGCTGATCTTCGTGACGAAGTAACCCATCTGGCGGATAGTCGCCTGCGCTTCTTCCTCGGTCGGCGCCTCGAGAACGTCTTTGATCTCGGCGCCGGTGGCGTCCATCGCTTCGAATTGATAGGTCGGCATGGGGGTTTCCTTAGGAAACAGCTTTCAGCATTCAGCTGTCAGCGATCAGCTTTGACTCGGGAAAAATAGTTTCGTGATTCGGGCTGACAGCTGAACGCTGACAGCTGAACGCTTCGTTAAGCCTCGAGCACCGTCTCGCGGATCACTTCTTCGAGCGTGGTGGTGCCCTCGTAGGCGGCGCTCATGCCGGCCGCGCGGAGGGTCACCATCCCCTCGCGCTCCGCCTCGTTGCGCAGGTCCTCGGTGAGGCAGTTCTCCATGATCATCTCGCGCAGCTTGTTCGACATGATCATCAGCTCGAACAGGCCCACGCGTCCCTTGTAGCCGGTGTTGTTGCACACCTCGCAGCCGGCGCCGCGGTAGAACTTCTTGCCCTCGATCGCCTCGGGCGGGAGGTCCAGGTCGTCGATGACCTCTTGGCTGGGCGTGTACTCCTCGCGGCACTGCGTGCAGACACGCCGCACGAGCCGCTGGGCGAGGATGCACTCCACCGTCGCGGTGATCAGGAAGGTCGGCACGCCCATGTCCTTCAGACGCGTGATCGTGCTCGGCGCGTCGTTCGTGTGCAGCGTGCTGAACACCAAGTGACCGGTGAGCGACGCCTGCACCGCGATCTCGGCGGTCTCCAGGTCGCGGATCTCGCCGACCAAGATCTTGTCCGGGTCCTGCCGCAGGATCGCCCGCAGGCACTGCGCGAACGTGTTGCCGATCGACGCGTCGATCGGCACCTGGATGATGCCGTCCATGTCGTACTCGACCGGGTCCTCGGTCGTGATCAGCTTGTCCTCGATCGAATTGAGCTCGTTGAGCGCCGAGTAGAGCGTCGTGGTCTTGCCCGAGCCCGTGGGGCCGGTCACCAGCACGATGCCGTTGGGCTTCTTGATCGCCTCGCGGAACTCGGCCATCGTCTCGCCGTTCATGCCGACGTTGCCGAGGTCGAGCGACACGACCGAGCGGTCCAACACCCGCATCACGACGCTCTCGCCGAACATCGTCGGCAGCACGCTCACCCGCAGGTCGACCGAGTGGCCGCCGACCGTGAGCTCGATGCGTCCGTCTTGCGGCATGCGTCGTTCGGCGATGTCGAGATTGGCCATCACCTTGATGCGTGTGGTGATCGCGAACGCCAGGTGGCGCGGCGGCGGCACCATCTCGTAGAGCACGCCGTCCGCCTTGATGCGGATGCGGAACTCGTCCTCGAACGGCTCGAAGTGGAGGTCGGAGGCGTGGTCCTTGATCGCCATCAGCAACACCATGTTCAGCAGCTTGCGGACCGGCGCGCTGTCGGCGAGCGCCTCGACGCTGCTCAGGTCGATCGCCCCCTCGGCCGCCAGCGCGTTGGCGGCGGCGGTCAGCTCCTGGTCGTTCTCCATCGACTCGACGATGCTCTCGACGCTCTCGGTGTTCTCGCCGTAGTAGCGCTCCAGCGCCGCCATGACGCTCGACTCGCTCGCGGCCATCACCTTGATGTTGTAGCCCAGGAACGTCCGCAGCTCGTCCTGCACCGAGAGGTTCTGCGGGTCGCACATCGCCACCGACAGCGTGTCGTTCTCAAACGCGATCGGGATCACCCGGTACATCTGCGCCATCGGCTCGGTGACCATGGCCAACACGTCCTTCTCGATCGACACCTCGTGCGCCGAGACCACCGGCAGCAGCATCTGCTCGGCGATCGCCTGGGTGAGCTGCTCCTCGTCGATGAGACCCATGTCCATCGCCACGCGGCCGATCAACACCCCGGGGTGCTGCTTCTGCTCGTCGACCAACAGGTCGAGTTGCTCGTCGTCGATGATGCCGAGGTCGACCATGACCTGTCCGAGGCGACGCATTGATGCCATGGCTGAGACGTTTCTGCTGGTGCGTTTCTGGTTAGGCGCCGGCGGCGCCGGGTGTCGTGAAAACTAAGCTGTTTCGGTTCGCGTGGGCGTCGCAACGCCCGCCGCTGTTGCGATGGGCTAACCCTGCTCCATCGGGTCCTCTTCATCCATATCGCCGAGGCCCTCGGCCGCGATGCGGCGGGCGAGCTCGTCGGGCACGTTGCACTTGGCCAACGCGTCCTCGCGGGTGACCAAACCCTCCTTGAACAGTTCGAAGACGTGGTCGTCCAGCAACTGCATGCCCATCTTGGCGCCCGTTTGGATGGACGACGTGATGCGGAAGATCTTGTTCTCGCGGATCAGGTTCGAGATGCCCGGCGTGACGACCAGCGTCTCGAAAGCCGCCACCCGCCCGCCGCCCACCTTCTTCAGGAGCTGCTGCGAGAGGATGCCGATGATCGACGAGGCGAGCTGCGTGCGGATCTGGTCCTGCTGGTGCGTGGGGAACACGTCGATGATGCGGTTGATCGTGCCCGCCGCGCTCGAGGTGTGCAGCGTGCCGAACACGATGTGGCCGGTCTCGGCCGCGGTGATGGCCGCCTCGATCGTCTCGAGGTCGCGCATCTCGCCGACCAGGATCACGTCCGGGTCCTGACGCAGCGCGCGGCGGATCGCCTCGGCGAAGCTGGTGACGTCGACCCCCACCTCGCGCTGGTTGATCGTCGACTTCTTGTGGTTGTGCTGGAATTCGATCGGGTCTTCGATCGTGATGATGTGGTGGTCGACGTTGTCGTTCAGATAATCGATCATCGCCGCCAGCGAGGTCGATTTACCCGAGCCCGTCGGCCCCGTCACCAGGATCAACCCACGCGGCCGCATGATCATCTTCTTGAAGATCTCGGGCAGGTTGAGCTGGTCCATGGTCCAAAGGTCGACCGGGATCTGACGCAGCACCATCGCCACCTTGCCGCGCTGCCGGAACACCGACACGCGGAACCGCGCCTTGTCGCCGAACGCGAAGCCGAAGTCGGTGCTGCCGGTCTCGGAGAACTCGTTCTGGCAGCGGTCGGGCGTGATGCTCTTCATCAGGCCCATCGTGTCGCTCTCTTCGAGCACCTTGGTCTTGAGCTTCTGCATCCGGCCGCCGAGCCGGAAGACCGGCGGCTGGCCGACCGTGATATGCAGGTCGCTCGCGCCTTGTTTGACAACCGCTGCGAGCAGCTTGTCGATCAGGATCGTGCCCATGGGCGGCTTCTTCCCCGGTGTCGGTGGGGTCCCCAGATAGAGTGCGTCGTGGCGAGTAGCTAATGGATGAGGGGCGGGGAGCGCCACCGGCCAAGCGACCGAGACCGCGCGTGCGGCCGGTTGCTTCGCCGTTTGATGCTCTGCTCCGTGACGCGCCCTGCGAGTGGGGTCCTTCTGGCCAGAAGACCCTATCCCCACGAGTGGGGGGGCATTGGCTTGCCTCGAACCAATGCCCTTCGCCTGGCGGCGTCGGCACAGCCAATCGATTCGGGCGCCGCGGGGCCGCTTGGGTAGATCCCGTTAGATGCGACAACGCAATGCCTTAACCGCTGGCAGCAATGCATTATCCCTTGTCTCAGCCGAGACTCAAGCTTTTGGCGCGACTCGATTTACGGCCTTCTGGCCGTTTGGGGGCCGCCGTATGGGTCGCAGCGGTAGCGCCACGCACCGGGCGGACTGCCGCACCCCAGACGGATGGCTCAGCCAGCGGAGCTTGTGATTTGGAGAGCTCGAGCGAGTCCATCCAGAAGCGCCGGTCGAGAGACCGATTAGCCTACGACTCCACTCGCTTGGTCACGCGGAAGACCTCCTCGAAGGTCGTGATGCCGGCCAGCACCTTGCGGATGGCGTCGTCGTAAAGAGTTGACATGCCAAGCTTTACGGCTTCCTTGCGGATCTCCTGGGTCGAGGCGCCCTTGAAGGCGAGCTCGCGGATGCCGGCGTTCATCGTCATCAGCTCGAACACGCCGAGCCGGCCGCGATAGCCGTTGCCGCCGCAGTTGTTGCAACCGCGGCCCTTCATGAAATTGGCCCCCTTGAGCTGCTCAGGAGTGATGCCAGCGTAGTCGATTTCTTGCTGGGTTGGGGTGTACGGTTGTTTACATTTCGAGCAGACAACCCGGACCAAACGCTGCGCCAAAATTCCGATAACGCTGCCAGCCACCAGATAAGCGGGCACGCCCATATCGACCATTCGTGTAATGGCGCCGGGCGCATCGTTCGTATGAAGGGTACTGAAAACCAAGTGTCCAGTTAATGACGCCTGGATTCCCATCGATGCGGTCTCGTAATCCCGCATCTCGCCCACCAAAATGATGTTCGGCGCCTGCCGGAGCATCGCCCGGATGATCAACGCGAAGTCGAGCCCGATCCCGTGCTTCACCTCCACCTGATTGATCCCAGGCAAGTAATACTCCACCGGGTCTTCGGCGGTGATGATCTTCCGGTCGGGCCGGTTCAGCTCGTTGAGCGAGGCATACAGTGTAGTGGTCTTTCCCGAACCAGTTGGGCCGGTCACCAGCATGATGCCGTTCGGGCGGCGGATCAGACCGTTGAAGACCTTGAAATCGCGCTCGCTGAGGCCCAACTGGCGGACGCCAACCTTGATGTTGTCCTTATCAAGCAGCCGCATGACGCAGCTCTGGCCGTGGCTCGTTGGGAGCATGCTGACCCGCAGGTCGAGCTCCTTGCCGCCGGCGGTGATCTTGATCCGGCCGTCCTGGGTCCTGCGGCGTTCCGCAATGTCCATCTTGGCGACGATCTTGATACGCGAGAGCAGCGCGCCCAGCAGGCGGCGGGGGGGGCTGTCGCGTTCGATCAGCACGCCGTCGATCCGGTAGCGAATCCGCACCCGGTCTTCGAACGGCTCGACATGGATGTCCGAGGCCCGCAGCTGCACCGCCTCGGCGATCATCAGCTGCACGAGCTTCACGACCGGGGCGCTGGTCTCGTCGACCTCTTCGTCGGCGTCGTCGTCGTCGCTCTCGGTCTCGGTAAAGTCGATCGCCGTATCGGTGAACTCCTGCAGCATCGAGTCGGCCGACTCGTCGCCCATCTGGCCGTAGTTGCGGTTAATCGCTTCGAGGATGTGCTCGCGGGTGGCCAGCACGATGTCGATCTTGCGGTTCAGGATGAACTGCAGCTTCTCGATCGTCTCGAAGTCGTCGGGGTCGGAGACACAAACCCGCAGGCCTCCCTCGTCGGCGTCGATCGGGATCACCGCGTTCTCACGGGCGACCGACTCGGGCACGAGCTCCACCACCGAGGGGGGGATCGGCACGTCGCGGAGGTCGACGAAGTCAAACCCGTTCAGGTCGGCCAAGGCCTGCATCACCTGCTCGGCCGAGGCGTAGCCCAAGTCGACGACGGTCTGCTCTGGCTTGAGCTTGCGGCTCTTGGCGACGGTCATCGCCTCGTCCCACTGGCCGGGGCCGACCACGCCCTTCTTGATGAGGAAGTTGCCCAGTTTGCTTTTCATGGCGCGTCTGTTCCGGAGCTTGGGCGTCGATCGAAGGGCGACCGGCGAGGAGGTGCGAGGCCAAGGGCGGCTTAGAACCGCCGCTCGAACGCCGCTTGGCGGCGGCGCTAACTCGCTATCCTGCCTAGACTAATGGCGCGGCGCAGGGGTGTCAAACTCGCGGTCCTAAGGCGCCGATTGCGCCGGTTGCGACGCCTCGCTCTCCTGCGGCTGGTACTGTCGCTCACTCGGTGAGTGATTGTCGACGGGTCGATGACCCGTTTGGCGAACCGATTCGCGCAGCCCGCGGGCCGTCTCACGCAACCTGTCGGCTTGCTCGTAGAGTTGCCGTCGCTCGAGCGTGTGGGCGAGCCGATCGAGCTCAAACGCCGTTTGCTGCACCAGCTGCACCGGGTTTTGCGACGCCTCGTACCCGGGTTGCTGGGCCGGGTAGTCCTGCTGGGCGGCGTTCGGGTAGGCCTGGGAATGCGATGCTGCCGTGGGCCACTGGGGCCATCCACTGTGCCGGCCCGCGCCAGGGGGTTGGGCCATCGGCTGCTGCATTGTCGGCACGTGTTGGGCATTCCCCCAATGAGGTTGGCCGTTGAGCGCCGCACGGTCCTCGGCGTGACGCCGGAGCGCGTCGCGAAACTCGTCGCTGCTGGCCTGCAAGGCGGACCTTCCCCCCTCCACCAACCGGTTGCGCATGTCGGTGATTGTGTTCTGAAGCTGCCCGATCTCCTGCTCCGTCGGCGGCGTCTCGTCTTGCGCCGAGGCGACGGACGCCGGCACAATCGGCAAGAAACACAACGCCGCTACACTCCGCAATACCGCGACCGCCATGGCTCCGCCCTCCCGAGGTGTGTGGTTGGGGATACCCCCCTCGTGGCGCATCGTACCGCTCCCGCAACGCCGAGGGCAACGTCTTTGCGGGCGAACCTCAGCCCCATAGGGCGTGTCGCCTAGGACGGCGCGGGAAGAGGGGGTTTGTGCTTCAAGCCCGCCACTCAGCTACACTTGTCCGGCGGCGGCGTTGCACGTTTTCCTCGCCCCGCCACCTCCTTGGCGACTCGCACCTTCGAACACGCGCTTCTTTATGACGCTCCTAAGCACGATCAAGCATCTCACCCTCTTGCCGCTTTTCGCTAGCTTGCTCGCCACGAGCGCCGCGGCGTACGAGGAGCAATGCGTTTGTCACTTCTGTCAGCTGGCCGCCCAAAGCGCTTCGCAATCGCAAGCCGACGAAGAAGAGCCGTCGCCCGCGCCGCGGCGGTACGCTCCCGATCGGCTGGTCGACGTGCTGCGTATCCGTATCGACGTGACGCCCGATTTCCGCGAGCGGACACTCGCGGCTAAGACGACCATCGAGTTCGCCCCGATCGCCAAACCGCTCGGCGTGCTCCGCCTCGACGCGGTCGATCTCAGCGTGGAGAGCCTCACCGCCGAGGGCGCCGAGGTCGAGACCTACGCCAACGACGACCGTGAGATCACGATCGTGTTCGCCGAGCCGGTCGCCGTGGGGCAGCGGGCGTCGGTCACGATCGCCTACACGGCCGAGCCGAAGCGCGGCTTCTACTTCCGCACGCCGGAGCTTGGCTACCCGGCCGAGGACGAGCACGTTTGGACCCAAGGCCAAACGCACGAGGCGCGGCACTGGTTCCCGTGCCTCGATTACCCGAACGAGCGGTCGGCCACCGAGGTGATCTGCCGCGTGCCTCCCAGCATGACGGTCGTGTCGAACGGCCGACTGGCGGGCGAGGGGATCGACGGCGCCACGGGCCTCAAGGCGGTCCACTGGGTTCAGGAGAAGCCACACGCGGCGTACCTCGTCTGCCTGGCGGCGGGGCGTTTCGAGAAACTCGAGAAGACGGCGGGCGACGTGCCGCTGGCGTTCTACACCCAGCCGTCGCTGGTGGAGCACGCCGCCAATTCGTTTGAGGACAGCGACAAGATCATCTCGTTCTTCGAGCGTGAGATCGGCGTCGACTACCCGTGGGACAAGTACGACCAGGTGACGATCCGCGACTTCAACTCGGGCGGCATGGAGAACACGTCGATCACGACGCTCACCCACCGCACGATCTTCACGGCGGCAACGGAGAACATCTACACGAGCCGCCGGCTCGACGCCCACGAGGCGGCGCACCAATGGTTTGGCGACTACGTCACGTGCCGCGACTGGAGCCACCTGTGGCTCAACGAGGGTTTTGCGACCTACTACGCCCACCTCTACGAGGGCGAGAAGTACGGCCGCGACGCGTTGCACTACGGGTTGCTGCGCGACGCCGACCGCAGCATCTTCCCCCAGTCGTCCGACACCCGACCGATCGTCACGCGCGAGTACGAGAACGCCTGGGACCAGTTCGACTTCCGCAACTACCCCAAGGCGAGCTGGGTGTTGCACATGCTGCGTTCACGGCTCGGTGAAAAGACGTACCGCGCGGCGATCAAGAACTACCTCGAGCGCTACGCGCTCACCAGCGTGGTGACCGAAGACCTGGTCCGCGAACTCGAGTCCGCCTCGGGCCTTGCGCTCGGGCGGTTCTTCGACCAGTGGGTGTACCACGGCGGGCACCCCGTGCTGAGAGTGAAATACAAATGGCTCGCCAAGGAGAAGCTCGCCCATGTGACCGTCGAGCAGAAGCAAACCACGGGCGACGCCGTGCTGCTGTTCCGCCTGCCGACCAAGCTGCGGTTCGTCGTCCAGGGCGACCCGGTCGGCCGCGTGGTGGACCACGACATCGTCATCAAGGACGCGAAACACGATTTCTATGTCGCGTTGCCAAAGGAGCCGGCCGTCGTGCGGTTCGACCCGGAGTTCACGCTGCTGGCGGACGTGACGTTCGACAAGCCCCAGAAGCTCCGCGAGCGGCAGCTCACGCAGGAGACCGACGCGATCGGCCGGGTGCTCGCCGCCAAGCGGCTCGGGGGCAAGGACAACCGCAAGGCGGTCGCCGCGCTGAAGAGGGCGCTCGGCGAGGACCCGTTCTACGGGGTCCGCATCGCGGCGGCCGAGTCGCTGGCCGAAACCGACACGGACGCGGCTTTCGAGGCGCTCGTCGCTTCGCGACGCCAGGGCGACGCGCGGGTGCGTCTGGCCGTGGTCGAATCGATCGCCCGCTGCTACCGCGCCGAGGCGGTTGACCGGCTCATCGAAACGGTAAAGACCGAGCCGAACCCGCTCATCGTGGCCGCCGCGGTGCGTGGCCTGGGGCAGTACACCGGCGCGAAGGCGAAGGGGGCCGTCGCCGACGCCTTGCGACGCGAGTCGTTCTTCAACGAGATCGCCGCCGCGGCGATCACCGCGATGGGCCAGCAGTCCAACGAAGAGACCGCCGACGCGATGTTCGCCACGCTCCGCGAGCGTGAGAAGGAATTCTCCGAGCGACAGATGCGAGACTTGGCCGTGGCGCTCGCCCAGGTTTGGAAAGATCGCGACGACCGTTCGCAGGTGCGGCTCTACCTGGAGACAATGCTCAGGCACGTGAGCCAGGCGCGTCGCCGCGCGGCGGCGGCGGCGCTCGGCGAGCTGGGCGACCCGGCTTCGCTGCCGGTGCTGGAGCGGTTGGCCCGCGCCGAAGACGACCGCCTGGCGGCGACGGCCGCGGCCTCGGTCAAGCAACTCACCGAAAAGACGCCCGCCGTCCCCAAGGAGGTGCAGCGACTCAGAGAAAGCCTCCGCGAACTGAGCGACGACCAGGCCGAGCTCAGCGAGAAGCTAGAACAGCTCGAATCCAAGAGCGAAGCGGGTTAACCCAGGCGAGCCGGCGGGCGTAAGCCCCCGGAGGAAACCGGCGCCCGGCGCGCCCCCACCCCGATCCTTCCCCACCGGGGGAGGGAGTTTAGGCCGCCCGCCGTTGCGGCGCCGAGACGCCCGTGTAGCCGAGCCACCAGTCGACGAATCGAGCCACGCCGTCATCGAGCAGCGTCTTCGGCTCGAAGCCGAGTTCGCGCCGCGCTTTGCTGATGTCGGCGTAAGTGTAAGGCACGTCGCCCGCCTGCATCGGCAGCAAGTTGCGCTTGGCCGGTTTGCCGAGCGCCTTCTCGATCGCCGACACCAGGTCGCCGAGCGGCATCGGGTCGCCGTTGCCGAGGTTGTACTCGCGGAAGCCGGGTCCCTGGGAGCCGACGCCGTCGACCAGCTTCTCCAGGCCGTCGACGATGTCGTCGATGTACGTGAAGTCGCGGTGCATCTTGCCGGCGTTGAACAGCGGGATCGGCTCGCCCGCGTGAATCGCCTGGGTGAACTTCAGCAGCGCCATGTCGGGCCGGCCCCACGGGCCGTACACGGTGAAGAACCGCGTGGCGGCGACGTCCAAGCCGAACAGGTCGGCGTAGCTGTGGGCCATCAGCTCGCCCGCCATCTTCGTGGCGGCGTAAAAGCTCGCCGGCCGGGTGACGCAGTCCGTCTCGGCGAACGGCTCGCCGGCGCCCGCGCCGATCGTGTCGCGTGACCCGTAAACCGAACTCGACGAGGCGTAGACCACCCGCTCCGGCTGGCCGTGGCGGCAGCCTTGCAGCACGTTGAGCCACGCCGTCAGGTTGCTGTCGGCGTAGGCGTGCGGCTCGTCGATCGAGTAGCGCACCCCGGCCTGCGCCGCGAGGTGGACGACCGTGTCGTAGTTGCCGCCGCATCCCTTGGCTGGATCGAACAGCTCGGCCGTGGCGTGCGGGTCGGCGAGCTCGCTGCGCTCAAAGCGAAACGCCGGGTAAGCGGCGAGCCGCTCGAGCCGGGCGTGCTTGAGGGCCGGGTCGTAGTAGTCGTTGATGTTGTCGGCGCCAACAACCTCGTCGCCGCGGCTGAGCAGACGCTCGGACAGGGCGGCGCCAATGAATCCGGCCGCGCCGGTGATGAGATGCTTCATGATTCTTGCCGCACGCCTGACTTGGGTATCTAGCTCGCCGGCCTGATAGCACTCGATCGGGCCGGAGGAATGCGGTTTGTATCGGCCCCGCTGGATTGAGGCAGCAGCAAAAACAGATCGGGCCGCAACGCCGCGCCACAATAGGCGGTTGTGCGAAGCTGGGCGCGTGCTAGCACGCGGTAAAGTAGCCTACGGACGACCCGCCGCGGCGGATGGGTCGTCGGCTACCGCCCTTCGCGTGGGGCGACGCGAAACAGCGTTGTCGTGATCGCCCGCTTGCCGCTATCCTGCCGCGCCGTCTGTCAGACACCGCCCCTCCCCAACGCCCTAGGGTTGCTCACGTGCACGTCTCCGTCGTCGTCCCGATTTACAACGAGCGCGACAACGTCGAGCCGCTCTGCGACGCGCTGCGCAACTCGCTCGGCCCCAGCGCGCACGACTACGAGCTGATCCTCGTGGACGACGGCTCGACGGACGGCACGCGCGAGCGGCTCCGTGGGCTCGCCGCCGAACGCGAAGAAGTCCGGCTCGTCGAGCTGCGCCGCAACTACGGCCAGACCGCTGCGATGAGCGCGGGGCTCGAGTTCGCCTGCCGCCCCGGCTTGCCCGAGGGCGCCGTCGTGACGATCGACGGCGACCTGCAGAACGATCCGGCCGACATCCCGCTGGTGGTCGACAAGCTCGCGGAAGGTTACGGCATGGTCCACGGCTGGCGCCGCAACCGGCAAGACAAGTGGCTCAGCCGCAAGCTGCCGTCGCTGCTGGCGAACCGCTTGATCTCGTGGTCCACGGGCTTCAAGTGCCGCGACCTGGGTTGCACACTCAAGGCGATCCGCCGCGACATCGCCGCCGACCTGCGTCTCTACGGCGAGATGCACCGCTTCATCCCGATCATGGTCCACTGGCACGGCGCCCGCTGCACCGAGATACCCACCCACCATCACCCGCGTTTGCACGGCGAATCGAAGTACGGCATCGGCCGCACGTTCGGCGTGCTGATGGACCTCGTGACGATCGTCTATCTCACGCGGTTCTCGCAGAACCCGATGCGGCTGTTCGGCGGCTTGGGGGCCGTGGCGACGCTGCTGGGCGGAGCGATGGGCGTGGTTTCGCTCGCGATGAAGCTCTTCGGCGGCGCCGACCTGACGGGCAACCCGCTGCTCTACGCCGGCTGCTTCGCCGGCCTCGCCGGGTTGCAGCTGCTGCTGATGGGCATGATCGCCGAGATGGCGTCGCGCACGCTGTACGAGAGCCAAGGCTCACGTCCGTACGCGATCGAGTCGACCGCGGGCTTCGGCGCGCAAGAGCCGCTCCCCGGCCGCGCCGCCGCCTAAATAAGTGAACCGCCAAGACGCCAAGAAGGGTTACGCCCGTAGGCAACGCCCTCCGTGCGTTCCGAGCCCCGGCGGGTGAGCGTGTACCCGGCGCTTGCGAGCGCCGCAGTAGGGCGTTCCCTACAGTTTTTCGCACTTAGCGTCTTGGCGGTTGCCATAATTGCGGCACGCGATAACGAAGCCTAGAATCCGCTGCGTCGGATCCTCTCTCTTTGTGAAGGAGTCAGCGCATGTCGGTCTTCGCCCTCTGGTTGCCCATCTTGCTCGCCGGCTTGGCGACGCATGTCGCGAGTTTCCTGGCCTGGGTCGTGTTGCCGCACCACAAGCCGGAGTGGAAGGAGTTCCCGCACGAGGACGAGCTGCAAGACTGGCTCGCCGAGCGCAACGCGCCGCCCGATCAATACTTGCTGCCGATGTGCAGCGAGATGTCGGAAACGAAGACGTCCGAGTACGCCGCCAAGCTCGACAAGCCGCACGGCATGCTGCTGCTCTGGGGCCACAAGCCCAACATAGGCAAGAACATCGGCATGACGCTTGCCTACTTCTTGGTCGCGAGCTTCTGCCTCGGCTACTTGGCCACGCTGGCCCTGGCGCCCGGCGAGGGGTTCTTCCCGGTGTTCCGCTTCGTCACGACGGCCGGGATCATGACCTACTGCTTCGCGAAGATCCCGGGCGTCATCTGGTTCCGCCAGAAGGTTCTGATGGACCTGGTGGACGGCGCCGCTTACGCCGTGATCGCCGGAGTGATCTTCGCCGCGCTGTGGCCCGCGGCTGCGTGAGTCGCTAGACGCTAGACGCTAGTTGTGAGGCGCTAGATTGACGCGGCACAGTAATAGCTAGCGCCTAGCAACTAACGCCTTTCAACTGGCGGCGCCGTTCTCGAGCACGGGGGCCTGCTCGATCACGCGCATCGTGCGCCAATTGCCTTGCAGGAACCGCAGCAAGTAGACGACGCCCGTGATGAACACCCAGGCGGTGATGATCGCCCAGCAGCCCATCAGGCTGAACTCCCAGATCGCGACCGCCAGGTAGCTCATCACGCTCAGCAGCGACGCCATGACGAGGCTCACCAAGAGGATGTAGCGGGTGTCGCCGGCGCCCTTCAGGGCGTTGACGAACACCATCAAGAACGCGTCGAGCAGGTTGTAGGCGGCGACAAATCGCAGCAGCACAACCGAGGCGGCCCACACCGCGGCGTCGTGCCCGTCGAGGGTCGCGGGGTCAACCGAGAGGGGCGAGAGGCCAAAGAAGCCGGCGAGGAACAGCCCCGGCGTCGCGACGTATAGCGTCGAGACGAACGCCATGTAGATGAACGCCACGTGGAGCGTGGTCCACACGGCGCGGGCGGCCGTGCGGTCGCGATTCTCGCCCAGGTGCTGCCCCACCAGGATGCTGCCCGCCATGCTCAGGCCCCATACCGGCATGAACGCCAGTGTGCTGACGCTGAACGCCATGCCGGTGGCCTCGCCCTCGACCACGCCGAGCCGGCCGACCATGATGATGAACGTGGTGAATCCGCCCACCTCGAGCAGCAGTTGCAGACCGCTCGGCCCGCCGTACTTCAGCAGCCTGCCGATCAGCTCGCGGTCGGGCAGCCAATTTCCGGTCTCGAAGTCCGCACGATGCTTGCGTTGCAGCATCAACGCGGCGTAGACCAGCGCCTTGATCCAGAGCGAGACGACCGTCGCCCAGCCGGCGCCCTCGATGCCGCCCGCTTCAAAGCCCCAATGGCCGAAGATCCACAGGTAGTCGAGTAGCACATTGAGCAGCGCGGCGAGGGTGTCGACGACCATCAGCACGACGGTCTTCCCGCGGCCGCTGTAGAACGACTGCATCGCGGCTCCGGCCAGCAGTGCCGGCCCGCCCCAGGAGAGCACCCGGAAGTAATCGATTTCCAACGGCACGACCTCGGCGCCGTGCCCGGCGAGGGAGAACATCCGGGGCGCGAGCGGCACGAGCGCGAGCAGCAGCGGCGTCCAAGCCAACGCGAGCCACACGCCCTGCCACACCGAGGGCCCGATCCGCCGCGGCTGGCCGGCGCCGTGGTACTGCGAGACGAACGTGCTCGCGTACATGCACAGCCCCAGCGGCAGGCAGAGCGTGGTGAACCAGGCGGTGGAGGCCTCGAAAGCGGCGAACATCGTATCGCCCGACGCGTTGCGCAGCATCAGCCGGTCGACGAACGTCATCACGGTCCAGCTCAGGCTGGAGACGACGAGCGGCGCCGCCACGCGCAGCACCTCGCCGCCGCCGCCCGGTCCGGCGAGCCAGCGAGCTAGCGGGCCGCCGGGCGCGCGGTCCGATTCGTGCGGAGAATCAGCGTCGTGTGGCATCGAGAGAATCCGCGAGGCGAGCAGGCAGGAGACGCAGCAGGGGAGGGGCGGCCGGTAAGACCGGGCCCCCCAAGATAGGTTCGCGCGGCCCCAAGGTCGATGCGCCGGGGCGAGCCGGTGGCGTAAGCCACCGGAGTTGCTTGAAGTGGCGAGCGGTAACCTTGCGCAAAGAACCCCGGGGGCTTACGCCCGCCGGCTCGCCGTACTCGGCTTACTCGGCGTTCTTGGGGCTTTTGATGGGCTCCGCGGCGCCGGCTTTCTCGGCGATCCAGACCGCCATCTCCCCTTTGCCGCGGTGCGCCCAGGCGTAGTAGGGGATCGCCGCGTAGCTGGCTTCTTGCGGGTCGCCATCGACCACGCGCTGGCCCGTCACGCGGATCGTCTCCACGCCGCCGAGCAGGTCGGCCTGGAACTCGGTGGAGAACTCGGCGCCGGCGGGGACAACGAGTCCGGCCACGTCGCCCTCCGGCGCGTCGGGGTGCTCGACGCAGTAGACCAGCGGCCCGCGCTGCAGCGCGACACGGCCGCGGTCGGCCTCGACGCGGTGGTGCGCCGAGACGCGCCGAACCGGCATCGGCAGCGTGAGCACGAGCGTGTCGCCGTCGGCCCATTCGCGGTCGACGACCAGGTAGCCGTGCCGGTCGATCGCGTCGGTAACGGGTCGCGGCTCGGCGTCGCCGACCGCGAACGTCGCCGCCGGGGCGTCTTCGTCCGCGAACCGGTAGAGGTCGCCCGGCATGGCGTTGTTGCGGGCCCAGCCCGGCACGCGGACCTTGAGCGCCACGCACCGCGGGGCGTCGAGACCCGACAACGCGATCTCGACCCGGCCGTCCCAGGGGTAATTGGTCCGCTGCTCGACCTTGATCTCCGCGTCGCGGATCGCGACGTCCGCCTCGCCACGGACGAACAGGTTGACGTACAAGTCGTCGTCTTTAGCGGCGTAGGCGTAGCCGGGGATCGCCGGCACGAACCGGCAAACGTTCGTCGGGCAGCACGAGCAATCGAACCACGGGCTCCGCTCGTGCGAGCCGTCCGACGAGAGCGGGTTGGGGTAGAAGAACCGCTCGCCGTCCAAGGAGACGCCCGACAGCATGCCGTTGTAGAGCACCTTCTCGAGCACGTCGATGTACTTGGCGTCGCCGTGCAGCAGGAACATGCGGTGGTTCCAATAGCACTGGGCGATCGCGGCGCAGGTCTCGTTGTAGGCCGTCAGGTTGGGCAGCTCGTAGCGCCGCCCGAACGCCTCGCCGTGGCCCGTGGCGCCGACGCCGCCGGTTAGGTACATCTTGGTCCCGACCACGTCACGCCACAGCCGGTCGACGGCCCGCTCGTAGTCTTCGTCGCCGCTGAGCACCGCCACGTCGGTCATCGCCGCGTACATGTAGCCGGCCCGCACGGCGTGGCCGACGGCCTCGTCCTGGTCAACGACCGGCTTGTCGTCTTGGCTGTAGGGCCCCCAATTCTTGTCGCGGTCTTTGGTCGCGCGGCCGCGGAGGTCGAGGAACCATTTGGCGAGGTCGAGGTAACGCTTATCCCCTGTCACCCGGTAGATTTTCACTAGGCCGAGCTCGACCTCCTGGTGGCCGGGGGGCAGCTCAATGCCCCCCTCGTGGAACGTCTCGAGAACGTGCTCGGCGCTCTTCTTCGAGACGTCGAGCAGCCCCGGCTTGCCGGTCGCCTGCCAGTGGGCGGCGGCCGCCTCGTACATGTGCCCGAGGTTGTAGAGCTGGTGCCCCCAGTCGATGCGGCTCCACGGCTCTCCCTCGGTGAAGCAGCAGATTCCTTGCTCGATGGGCGGGGCTTTCATGCCGGCCGTGTGGTACGTGTACAGGTAGCCGTTCGGCTCTTGGGCCGCCGCGTACAACTCGATCAGGCCGTCGAGGTACGACTCGAGCTTGGAGTCGCGGTCGGTCATCAGGCTGTAAGCGGCGCCCTCGAGCACCTTGCTCACGTCGCTGTCGTTAAAGCCGTACGCGCCGACCCACTCGGCGTCGCTCTCGCCCGAGGCGACGCGGAAGTTCTCCATCCGGCCGTACTCTTCGCACTTGTCGAAGCAATAGGGGATCGTCTTCTCACGGTTCGTGTCGATCCGCGGCCGCCAGAAGTCGTCCAAGAACCGCACCGAGGGTCCCGGCACGGGGGCGATAGGGTAATCGCTCGCCATGGCGCCTGGCGCCTGGGCGTCGGATTGCAGCGGGGCGGACAAGACCATCAACAGCAGCGCGAAAGCGCGGCGAGTTCGGGGCTTAAGCATCGGGAGGGGCTCGGGACCGTATGAGAGAAGAATACCGGCCCCCAAGTCTACACCCGCCACAGGATGGCTGCGAAGAAAACATCGCGCCGGAACCATCTCGCCGAAACTAGATGAAGCTTGTTCAACTCGTGCTCGGGGGGGATTCTACTGTCAGCAGCTACCACGAGCCCGAAACCAAGGCGAAGGGGCAACCGCGCATCTTGTCGGCCAGTTCCTATCTCGTGATCCTGTGCGAACTTACTGCTCGGCGCTGGCTGCGAGCCGGCGGTTCACTTGACTGGCGCGTCGCGGGGCGCACACTGGCGGGTGCTGCCCCCTCGTAACCAGCCACCCGTAACCAGCCACCCGAACCCTACCACCCCAAGGCGCCCCCAAGATGCGACTCCTCGCCGTCTGTTTATCGCTTTCGCTGACGTTCACCTGCGCCGCCCACGCCCACGAAGGGCACGAGGGACACGGTCACGCCGAGGCGGCGCCGGCCGACAGCTCCTACCTCGCCGCGATCGCCGAGGGCGCCGGGCCGCATTACGTGGGCGAAGGAGAACAGCGTTACGAGATCGATCTGGCTTGGCTACGCAACGTCGAAGAGGGCTTCCGTGGCCCCACCCACGGCGGCGTCGCCGTCGCCGCGGACGGCACGGTCTACGTCAGCACCGACACCGAGAAGGGGGTCTACGCCCTCAGCCCCGCGGGCGAGACGCTCCTCACGCTCGGCCCCGCCACGCAATACCTGCACGCCCTCACGCTCGTCACCGAAGCGGGTGAAGAAGTGCTCTACGGCGTCAGCCCTGCCAACAAGAACGTGGTGAAGTTCACGCCCGAGGGCGAGGTGCTGATGACGATCTCCCAAGAAACAGCCGGCGATCTGAAGGGGGGCTGGAAGGGCGTCAACGGTTTGACCGTCGCGCCCGACGGCAGGATCTACGCCTCGACCGGCTACGGCGCCGACTACGTGCACGTCTTCTCCGCCACGGGCGAGCACCTTAGCACCTTCGGCGGACGCGGCAAGGCGACCGACGAGGGCAAGTTCCGCAACGCCCACGGCATGGCGATCGACACCCGGCAGGGCAATCCGCTGCTGATGGTCGCCAACCGCGGCAGCAACCGGCTCGACCACTTCACGCTGGACGGCGAGTTCGTCGCCATCCACTCGGCGGAAGTCTCCCTGCCTTGCGTGCCCAACTTCCACGGCGACCTGTGCGGCGTCGCCGAGCTCGACGGCCGGGTGACGCTGCTCGACAAGTCGGGCGCGGTCGCGGCGCGGCTCGGCGCCAATCCGGTGGATGATCAACGCCACAACTTCAAGGTCGCGCAGTCCGACTGGAAGGTCGGCGTGTTCACGGCGCCGCACGGCCTGGCCTTCGGCCCGGCGGGCGAGATTTACGTGCAAGACTGGAACGAGACCGGCCGCGTGACCAAGCTCACGCCGGCGCCTGAGTGAGCAACGCTCGCTGCACGACACCCCCTGGCCATTGGCGGAGAGGCTTTCCGCTACGGGGATAGGCAAAGGGTTTCGGCCGACCAGGCCGCCCAGCCACCAGAGTGGCTGCGCGCACCTCACCACGGCGACCAACTGTGGTTTGTTGTTGTGGCTTGAGCGTTTTCGCAAGGCATAAGCCGCCATGGGCACAAGGTTTGCCCCGCCATCACGTCGCCGCCCCATGCGGATGACGTTTTGCGGGGACGATGCTGTCGCCGGCCGTTGCGGCCGGCTCCGTGTCGTCTCGAGCGAATCACTTACGCACGAGCCTTGCCCGCAACTTTGCCATGAATCGAGCCCTCGGCCGCGGCCTAGCCCTCGGCGCCGGATCGCTGCTTGCTTACGCCGCCGGCCGCGCGGCGCTGCGCCGTAGCCGCGACTTCAATTACCGTGACAAAACGGCGTTGATCACCGGTGGCTCGCGCGGCTTGGGGCTTGTGATCGCCCGCCGGTTGGTCGACCAAGGCGCCCGCGTCGCCCTGCTCGCCCGCACGCAGGCCGATCTCGAAGTCGCGGCCGAGGAGCTCCGCGCACGCGGCGGTGTGGTCTCGGTCCACCCGTGCGACGTCAGCGACAAGGCGGCGGTCGAGCGGGCCGTGGCCGACGCCGCCCAGCAGCACCCGAGCATCGACCTGCTGTTCAACGTTGCGGGCGTGATCGAGGTCGGGCCGTTCGACGCGATGCGAGTCGAAGACTTTCACAAGTCGATGGCGACCAACTGCTGGGGGATCCTCCACACCGTTATCGCGGTGTTGCCGCACATGCGCCGCCGGCGGTGGGGGCGGATCGTTAACATCGCCTCGCTAGGCGGCAAGCGGGCCGTTCCGCACATGCTGCCGTATTGTGTCAGCAAGTTCGCCGCCGTGGGCCTCTCGCACGGGCTCCGGACCGAGTTGGCGAAGCACGGCGTTCTCGTCACAACGGTTTGCCCCAGCCTGATGCGCACCGGCAGCCCCCGCAACGCGCTCTTCAAAGGTCAGCACCGCAAGGAGTACGCCTGGTTCAGCATCGGCGACTCGCTCTCGTTTACGTCAATGGAGGCCGACGCCGCGGCTCAGCAGATCTTGCAGGCTTGTCGCCACGGCCGGGCCGAGCTCATCGCCCGCGACCACACGAACCTCGGCGTCGTGCTGCAAAACTTGCTCCCCGGCGTCACGCGCGAGGTCCTCACGGCCGCCGACCGGCTGCTGCCGGAGATGGGGGGCATCGGCCGCCAAGCGGCGCGCGGGCACGAGAGCACGAGCGGCTGGTCGCCATCGTGGCTGACCCGCTTGTCGGAACAGGCCGCCCGCCGCAACAACCAAATGCGCGACCGCTCGCCATCGGTTTGAAAGCGTGTCTAGCGAAACGTATCGACCGCTGCAACTTTGCCAGCAGCCACTCGCCTGGCAGTCTTACTGCCAGACAGGTTGTCGAGCGCCCCCCCGCCCGATGGGCGCGGCCTCGCTTGAGAGCCGCTCGCCAGCAATCCGAGTGGCTTTTTCTGCGTCGTGGCGAATCGAGAGGGGTGAGGCGCGACAATTGCTCACCTTCCTACCAGGGATTCCAGCTGCTTGCCCCCGCGGCCGGATCCGCTTCGTTCACCGGGCGTCCGCTTACCCAAGAGGCTCACCATGGCTTACGTCACGATTAAAAATGCACTCGAGCACGTCCAGAAGCTCCGGCGACAGATGGTCGAGCTGACGACCGTAATGGCCGACAACACGCAAAACGATTACCTCAGTCAATTACTCTCGCTCGCAGAGAAACACGACCAAGCGATGTCGGCGTTCCTCGCCGACCACATGGCGAACGCCGACGAGTCGGTCCTCGGCACTTGGGTGCAGTACAACCAAGGCGCCGGCGAGGGCCCGTTGGCCTTGAAGCGTCAACTCGAGGAATTGCTGAGTGAGGAAGACGACGACGTCTCCGCCGCCGAGCGGGTGCAGAACGCGATGCTCGAACTCGACCAGCAGGTGCTGCGCTTCTACGAGCTGATCCAAGAGCAGGTCAAAGGCGAGCGACCCCGCGAGTTCATGGAAGGCCTCATCACGATGGAAGAGCAGAAGACACGCGACAAGAGCCGCAATTATCTGGAGATGCAAGACCTTTGAGGCGACACGCGATTATGACATATCTGCCTGAACAAGACGATTCGCTCAAGGTCCGTTGACTATGGCGGCACTCACCAGTGCCGCCCGGCTTGGCGATCTTTCCGCCATAGGAGTCTTTCGCTCTAGGCGGGAGCGAGCAGGGACGCGGGACCATCGCCCACATTGGGCAGCAAAGCGCTCGACATGGGGGGACCACTCGCGCCGTGCTCGTGGGTAGAATGGGACTGACCAATCCCTTTCAGCCGCCGAGTCCGTCCATGCCCCCACTCCGCCGCGTTTCTTGGCTCACCGCCGCACCGATCCTGCTGCTCGCCGCGACGGCCGGGGCGAACGATGTGCTGGAGGTCGCGCGGTCTTACCCCGACGGCGGCGGCTACGACCGGTCGTGGAAGGGGAGCGGCTCGCCCGACGAGATCCGCCACGCCGGCGAGGTAATCTTGCCGGCGGCGGAGAACGGCACGTTCTGCTGCGGCTACACGCTGGCCGTGGCGATGCGTGTCGCCGAGCAGCGCGGGTTGCTCGTCGGCAAGACTCCCGACCAGGTCCGCCGCTTCCAGAAGCTGTGGTTCGGCTCGACCGAGGAGGATCGCGAGGTGCTCTGCGCGTTCGCGGCCAAGGACCTCGGCGTGGGACGTGAGGTCCCGCTCAAGGAAGCCGAGCCGGGCGACTTCGTGCAGCTGTGGCGCACGAGCGGCTCGGGGCACAGCGTGGTCTTCTTGGACTGGGCCCGCAACGACAACGGCCAGATCGTCGGCTTCCGCTACCGCAGCTCGCAAGGCTCGACCGACGGCATCGCCGACAAGACGGAATACTTAGCCGACTCGCCGGGCCGCGTGAGCGGCGTGGTGCGTGAGCGAACGCACGCCTGCCGGCTGAACGCTGCGCCGGCCGGGTCCTAACGGACCGCTAGGTAGAAACCCCCAGCGTGCGCCGCTTTGATCGACCTCCGCTCGGGCGTGAGTTACAATGGCCCCCATTGCAAACTTCTCTATCACGACGCTTCATTGCGTCTCTTTTTTAGATGGCACGGGCAAGGAATGAATAAGCTCCACCGCTGGGCGCTGACGGGTGGCTTGGCTTGGGCCGTGTTGTCGGCGGGCTACGTCCGCGCCGATATCACGCTCACGGGCGACGCTTCGCCCGAGTTCACCGGCACGCCGACCCATTGGCGTGTCGCTGGAGTCTTGACCGTCGGCGACACCGGCGTGGGCGCGTTGGAGATCGACAGTGCAGGCGTCTACAGCAGCCATGGCTACCTCGGTCTTCAGAGCGGGTCGTCGGGAGCCGCTACGCTCAGCACGAGCGGCGTATGGTCGCTCGACTATCAATTGCATGTGGGGCATGGCGGCACGGGCCAGCTCGATCTCTGGGACAATACCGTCGCGCGTATCGATGGCAGGAGCTACCTCGGCTACGCCCCAGGGTCGGTGGGCGTCGTATCAGTGAACGACCGAGCCCGGTTCGAAGCCGGTGAGGGCTTGAGCATCGGCGTCGCCGGCCGGGGGGTGATGACAATCGCTAGCGAGGGAGGGTTAAGCACCGATGGCTACCTCAGCAATATCATTCTGGGGCGATGCTCTGACTCGAACCCCGAGGAACTGGGCGACGGCACACTGATCTTCACCGGTGACGGCACGCTGGTCGAGCTCGATGAGACCGAGCTGATTGTTGGCGAGTACGGGCGAGGCGAGGTTGTCGTCGAGGCGGGCGCGCGGTTGTACGGCAACGAGGTCCGACTCGGCCTGCACGCCGGGTCGACCGCCGTCGCGCGTGTCGAAGGCGTGGGATCTGAGTGGACGCTGACTGGCGACGAACACGGTTACCTCGATTCGGACTTCTACGTCGGTTACGACGGCGAAGGAGTCCTCGACATATCCGAGGGCGCCATCGTCCGTAGCGATCAAACTTATGTCGCCTACGAAGAGACTTCTGTTGGGCGTGTTCGTGTGAGCGGCGCCGGCGCCGAACTGCAAAGCAGCGGTATTGAGCTAGGCACGTTTGGCGGCAAGGGAACCATGATCATTGAGCAAGGGGCCATGGTTCATCGGGGCAATGCCTCGCCAGCAAACGCTAATGTGATCGGAAGCTCCTACCACGATGGTACGGGCGAAGTGATCGTGCGGAATCCAGGATCAACTTGGAGACTGCCTCAGTGCGAGGTGGACAACGGCACGCTCACGGTAGCCGATGGGGGCTTGGTTGACACCAGAGATCTCATTATTAATGAGCACGGAGTCGTCACCGTTACCGGACGAGGTTCAAAGTTAGAAACCATCGGTTTCGACGGCAACCTTTCTAACAGAGGGAAGCTCTACATCGAGCAAGGAGGGGTTATCGACTCGGACTACGCTGGCAGATACTCCCGCTACCAACCCGTGGGTCTGGTGGAGGCCGTCGTCACCGGCGTCGGATCCCAGTGGAATATCGTGACCGACTTGATGTGGTTCGCCTTACGCGATTCTGAGCTCACCATCGCCGACGGCGGCGTTGTCAACGTGAAGAGAGATACGTTCACAGATAATTTTATCGGACAAGAAAGCCCTTACTCGAACACCATCCGCTTCGACGGCGGAACACTCAACACGGCGAGTCTCTATTCCTCGCCCGAGCGGCTGCTCGGCGAAGGGACAATCCACACCGCCGGGTTCATCACCGACTACGACATCACCTTCGACGCCTCGACCGGCACGCAACCAACCATCGTGCTGAACGACCTGCCGGGGCAGAACGTGACG
This sequence comes from Pseudobythopirellula maris, assembly GCF_007859945.1. Lineage (GTDB taxonomy): Bacteria > Planctomycetota > Planctomycetia > Pirellulales > Lacipirellulaceae > Pseudobythopirellula > Pseudobythopirellula maris. The sequence continues at coordinate 1,151,046 of NZ_SJPQ01000002.1, forward strand.
GTCCACATGGACTTGTCGGACCCCGAGTACACACGGACGTTCGGCATCGGTTTCGCCGGCGAGGGAACTTTGACGATTAGCGAAGGAGTGGTGATCGATTCGAAATTCAACCGGATCGGCGTGAAAACAGGCTCGATGGGGCATGTGATCATCACCGGCGCCGGATCGGCTTGGAAAGCTTATGGGGGCTTCGGTGGCGGATTTGGTGTTGGCCAAGAAGGCGATGGCCGGATCACCATCAAAGACGGCGGCGCGCTCCACGGCAGCCCATACATCAAGGCCGATAGCAGCGAGAGTTACGTCAACATGACCACGGGTGGCATGATCATCATCGCAAGCTCCAGCGCCGATTCGGTCGCCCATTTTTCCAGCGGCTCGGAGGCCGTCAACTTCTGGGACGGCTCCCAATGGACGCCGCTCATCGAAGGGGTCGTCGGCATCGACTATTCGATCGACAGCTACATCGAAAACGAGCGCGTATTTTCCAGGCTTACCGTCCACCTCGCCGGCGACTACGACGGCGACGGCCTCGTGACCCTGGACGACTACACCGTGTGGACCGAGCAGTACGGCGAGACGGGCGACTGGGGCGCCGACGGCAACCACGACGGTGTGGTCGACGCCGCCGACTTCACAGTCTGGCGCGACCATTTCACGAGCGTCGCCCAAACGCTGACCACGCCTGAGCCCGCCAGCGCGGCGCTGCTGCTCCTCATGGCGGCGGCTGCCGCCGCCACGCGCCGCAGGGCCTGAGCCCAGGAAACGGCGTGTACCCTCCGCTCGGAACGCCGCGGAGGGCGTCCCCTACAGGGTCTTACAAGATCCTACAGGATCGTCGTGGGGTGGCCCCGGTCCGCCTCACCAAGCCCCCACCTCTTGCGAGAGCTCGAGCCACTCCTCTTCGAGGGTCTCGACCTCGGCGGCGATCGCCGTGACGCGTTCGTGCAGCTCCTGGGCCTTCTTGGGGTCGGTCGTCGTGAGGAGTTTTTCGTTGATCTCTTTCTTCTCGTCGTCGAGCTTGGCGATCTTGCGCTCGGCGCTCTTGAGCCGCTTCTGGGCGTCGCGCGACTGCTTGCCGGACGGCTTGCCGCCCGTCGGGGCGTCATCGGCGGGGCGGGCGGACGACTCGCTGCGGAGTCCCTCCTCGACCTCGCGTTCGATGCGGTAGACGTAGTCGTCGTAGCTCGCCGGGAACGAGACCACGCGGCCCTCGCGCACCTCGATGACCGTGTTGGCCACCTCGCGCATGAAGTAGCGGTCGTGCGACGTGAAGATCACGGTCCCCTCGTAACGCTTGAGAGCCGCGGCCAGGGCCTCGATCGTCTCGACGTCGAGGTGGTTGCCCGGCTCGTCGAGCACCAGCACGTTGTGGTTCTCCAGCAGCAGGCCGGCCAGCACGAGCCGGGCCCGCTCGCCGCCGCTGAGGACCTTGATCTTCTTCTGGGCCGCGGCGCCCGAGAACAAGAAGCTGCCGGCGATCTTCTTGATCGCCTGCTGCTTCGTGCCGGGGACGGCTTGCAGCTCGAGGTAGTCGAGCACCGTGTGCTCTTCGCGCAGCGTGGTGTAAACGTGCTGGGCGTACACGCCGACCTGGCAGCCGAAGCCCCACTTCATCGAGCCGCTCTTGGGATCGAGCGAGCCGCACACGGTGCGCAGGAACGTCGTCTTGCCCTGGCCGTTGTCGCCCACCACGCCGACGCGCGAGCCGTGCTCGACCTCGACGCTCACCCCCTCGGCCACCGCGCGGTCGGGGTAGCCGATCGTCATGTTGTCGGTGCGCAAGGCAGGCCCCTTGCGCGGCTCGACCTGGGGGAACGAGAAGCCGACCGTCGCCTCGTCGCCGGCGACCTCGACCAGCTCCAGGCGGTCGAGCTGCTTCGCCTTGTTGCGCGCCTGGCTGGCGGTGTTGGCGTTCGCGCGGTTCTTGTTGATGAACGTCTCGAGCTGCTTGCGCTTGGCGAGCGTGGCGGCGTTCAGCCGGCGGTCGTGCTCGCGGCGTTCGTCGAGGTTGGCCAGGAAGCCGTCGACGTCGCCCGGGTACATGGTGAGCTCGCCGCGCGACATCTCCAGCGTGTTGTCGCAGGTGTCCTTGAGGAACTCGCGGTCGTGCGACACGACGAGCACGCCCGCCTTGAAGTCCTTAAGAAAATGCTCCAGCAGGACCTGGGTGCGCAGGTCGAGGAAGTTCGTCGGCTCGTCGAGGATCAGCAGGTTCGGGTCGTGCAGCAACAGTGCGGCGAGTTTGACGCGAGTCTGCCACCCGCCCGAGAGCTCGCGCACCGGGCGCCCCAGCATGTCGTCGCCTAGGGCGAACCGCCACGCCACCTGGCCGCAGCGCCAGTCGGGCTGCTCGCTGTCGCGGAGCAGGAAGTCGAGCACCGTCTCGCCGTCGTGGAACGGGTCGTGCTGCCGCAGGTAGCCGAGCCGCAATTTTTTAGAGCGGACCACCTCGCCGGCGTCGAGTTCCTCGTCGCCCAACAGGATGCGGCAAAGGGTCGACTTGCCGGCGCCGTTGCGGCCGATGAGACCGACCTTCTGGTCGTCCGTGAGGGCGCAGCTGGCGCCGTCGAGAAGGATCTGGGGGCCGTAACGCTTGTGGGCGTCTTGCAGCGAGAGAACGATGGGCATGGGGAGTGAGAGGGGGGAGTTGAGAGGCGGGAGGTCAGGGGAAGCAGTCGCCGCAGGCGGCGTGTGATTCCCTCCCCATGGTGGGGAGGGGGAATAGGTCATTCCCGCCGCACCGCGCGCCAGCGCGTTACCCCATGCATGTTTCCCCGTAAGTCTCTCACCCGTCCGTCTCCTCGGTCCCGGAGCCATGAATCCCGACTCCTCGCCTGCACATCATCACCGCCCCCGCCGTGACGATCAAGCAGCACCACGCGAACCAGTCGCCGTAGCGCACATAAAAGCTCGGGCCGCTTATCGGTCGCGCCGGCACGCGGGCGACAATCACGTGCTCCGCCATGCGCGGCCCCTTTTCAACAACACGCCCCGAGGCGTCGATCACGGCCGACAGGCCGCCGTTGGCCGCCACGATCATCGGCGTGCGGGTCTCCACGGCGCGGAAGATGTCGCAGGCGAGGTGCATGTCGAGCTCGCTGGCGCCCCAGAACCAGGCGTCGTTCGTGACGTTCACCAGCACGTCGGGCGCGGCGCCCGCCTCGGTCAGCTCCCTCACGTGGCGGCGGATGACGTGCGGCACGACCGACTCGTAGCAGATGTTGGTGGCGAAGTTCACCGTCTCGCCGCTCGCCGTTTCGACCGGCATCGCCACCGGCCCGGCGCCCGGTCGCAGGCCGCCCGCCATCGGTGTGAGGTAGTAAAGTGCGGGCATCCCCTCGGCCAGCGGGATGTACTCGCCGAACGGCACGCGGTGCGTCTTGTCGTACACGGCCGTCAGGTCGCCGTCGGCCGACACCAGCGCGGCGGAGTTGTACACGTCGTACTGAAACTCGGGATCGGGTGCGGCGGCGCCGAGGTAGTCGAAGCGGTCGATCCCCACGAGCATCGCGGCGCCCAGTTCGTTCGAGAGTCCGCGCAAGTAGTTCAAGGTGTTGGCCGCGGCGTTGGTCGTTGCGATGTCGACCCCCTCGGGCGGATTGTAGCCGCCGCCGAACGTGATGAGCGGCGTGCGGAACATCGACTCGGGCCAGACCACGAGGTCGAGCCCCATGCCCTCGGACTGCGCCTGCCGTAACGCCTCGCGCGACAGCGCAACCTGGCGGTCCATGATGCGGCGGTGGCGCTCGGGGTCGGGGTCCCAGGTGGCGCGGGTGTCGCCTTGGATGAGGGCGATAGTTGGTTGTTCGTTGTGATGTCGACGTGTGTGCCTTCTCTCATGCACCGTGGCTGACAGAGCAAAGAGCAGCCCAACGTACATCCCTAATACTATGCAGCTGGAGAGGCGCCGCCATTCTGACAGTAACGAAGACATCAAGATAAGCATTCCCGAAACGCCATACGCCCCAGTAGCCCACGCTACCTGGATTAGCCATATTCGGCCTATCTGCGAATGACTTGGCGCCCCCATCAAGAAGCCGCTGAAAAGGTGCGCCTGCACAAACTCCAGCGCGACCCACGCCGCCGGCGCCACGACCCACACCGGCACGCGCCGGCAGCGGCGCACGATCGCCACGAACGCCAGCGGATAGCAACCCAAGTAGGCGCACAGGAACAGCCAGCCGATCGGCGTGAGCGGGTGCGGCAGGCAGACCCACCACAGCGCGGCGAGCCAATACGCCGTGCCCGCGAGCCACACGGCGAGCCAATCCTTGCGGCCGAAGGCCGCCTCACGACGGGCGACGACGAGCCACGGCACAACGCCGACCCAAGCCAGTGGCCACCAGCCGAGGGGCGGCTGGGCGAGCCACAGCAGCAGGCTCCCCACGAGGCTTACGGCGAGCGTACGCCGCCACGTGGGGGGGATCGCTGCCTTAGTCGTATTAGTTTCCGCCTGGCTAGTCATGCGGAGAGCGTAGACCAGCGCCGTGGATCGGCACAATGGCGGCGATCGGCGTGGTCCGAAGGCCGTGGGCCGTCGGCTAAGCACCGGCTCCTGCCCCCGGCCCCTTACCCCCTCACCGCAGGTGCTCTTCGATGTCTTGCTGCAGGCGGTAGACCGCGTCGAACACCTCGTCCTCGGTCGGGTCGGCGTCGAGCGTGTCGAGCAGGTCGAGCCACAGACTGGCGGGCAGGTCGGCCCGGTTGGCGGCCGTCGCCACCGAGCGGGCGATCGGCCCGGCGAGCTTCGGGTGCTTCTCGTAGAGCAGCAGCAGGGCGTTCGTCTTGAGCGAGATCTCGAGCAGCGCCGCGTGGTCGGGGCCGTGGCGCTTGAGCAACGTGTCGCCGGCGCCCTCTCCCTCGCCCAAGAGCCGCAGCAGCTCCGCGCCCGCGCCGTCGACCTCGGGGGCGTCGGGCGAGGTCCATTCGACGCCGAGCCGCTCGCTGAGCTGGTCGACGTCGCGGTCCCACTCGGCCAGCTCGGTCGGCGTGGCGCCGGCGTACGGCATCAGCCGCGCCAGGCTCACCTTGGCGCCGAGCAGCCACGCCTGCTGGCGGGTGTTGTCGGTCGCCACGGCGATCGGCGGCCGCGGCGGCTCGACCGGCGCCGCCGGCTTGGAGCGCAACGCGTAGCGATCCGCCGCGGTCGGTTCGGGCCGAGGGGCCGCGACGGGATCGCTGGCGATCGCGGGCTCGTCAGGCTTGGATGGCGGGAGTGTCTCGTCCCAAAACGGCGGCGCCGCAGCGGCGGGCTTCGCTGTAGAAGGCGGCGTCTGAGCTACTGGCGCAGGCTGCGCCTCGGGGCCCGGGGCGGCGTCCCACGGCATGGGCGACGTCTCGGCCCGGTTGGCTCGGGTCGCGGGGGGCGTGGTCGTGGGGGCCATAGGGGCCGTGGGACGGCTGCGTGGGGTTGGGGTCGGCTTTTGCAACGGGCGGTATTCGCTCGGCGGCTGCGTGGGCGGCGACCGCAGCGGTTGGTACGCCGGGGGGCTGAGCGCCATCGCGCCGGGATCGGGCGCCGCGAAATCGCCGTACGGCGACGCTTCTTTCTTCTCCTCGGCTGGGCTGGGCTCGGGCGAGTCGGGTGTGTCTTCCGGAATCGAATCGGCAATCAGGCTCTCGAATGTGCTCTCGCCGCTGCTGGCCTCATCGGCGGCCTCGGCATTGGGGGCGTCGGCCTCTGGAGCCGCAGGGCCGGCGTCTGGCTGCACCTTGGAGAAGAGTTGCTTCGTCATGTCGGGCATCTCCGAGCCCGCGCTCTCGTCGCTGGTGTTGGAGTCCCACGGCAGCGGCTGCCCGGACGCCGGGTAGCGGCCCGGGGGCGTGGAGGGCGTTCCCGAGCCGCGGGCCGGCGCCTCATCGGCCCCCGCTCGATCGACCCCCGCATTCTCTGCAAGCATCGATCCAAACGGGTCGCTGCCTTGCTCGTCGGCCGGCTCCTCGGGCGTCGAGGCGGTGGCGTCGTAGGGGAACGGGTCGTCGTCCTCCGCCGCCGACTCGTTGGCGAACGAATCGGCTTGGCCCTGGGGAACTTCGGCCGCGAAAGGGTCGTCAAACGGGTCGTCTGCGTATGCTTCGCTAGCAGAGAGCCCCTCGGACGCCGCGATTGGGTCCTCGACGCCCTGCGGGGAATCATCTTCCGCCGGGGCTTCTGAAGAGGCTGGGTCGAACGGTGCGGACTCCTCGGCGGCGCCATCGTCGGCCGCATCGTTGTAGCCCACTTGCTTGGTGCAGCCGCTCAACAGCAGGAGTGCGGGCGCCAGCAGCACAAAAAAGGCGACCGCCGCCCGCCGTTTCGGGAGGAATCGGTGGGTGAGCGAAACGGCGTTCGACGCGACGCGAGGCATGACGTAAATGTTCATCGGACACGGGTCATCGGACTTCGAGACGGCGAGCAGGGGCTGTGGGACGGAGCCCTCCCCCCGACAGCCGCCAAAACCTTCATATTACGGCCACTTGGGCGGCTCCGCTCACATAATAAGCGTACAAACCGCCTCGCTGGCGATTTCTTCGTTGCCCCAAGCGGCACAGCCGAAATAATAGCGGTCGCCCCGCCATCCGCCCCACCCCACTACTCGCCCCCCTCGGCGCCACGCTCCGGCGCAACCCACACCGACTCACCCCTCTGATCAAACCGTCCGCTAGCATGCCCGATCCTCCCGCACCGATGAGCCGACGCCGATTCCTGGCCAAGGCGGCCGCGATTAGCGCGGTGGGGGCGACCGGACTGGGCGCCTACACCTGGCGGCTCGAACCGCACTGGATCGAGATGGTCACACGCGACATGCCGCTCGCCGGCCTGCCGCGTCGGCTGTGGGACCAACGGCTGGTGCAGATCAGCGACCTGCACGCGGGCGACGAGGTCGACGACAACTACCTTCTCGCCGCTCTGCGCCGCGTGCGCTCGATGCGGCCGGCGGGTGTCGTGATCACCGGGGACTTCATGACCTGCGAGCGGGGCGAGCAGATCGCCAAGACACGCGACCTGCTGGCCGAGCTCGCCCCCCACGAGACCCCCACCTTCGCCGTGCTTGGCAACCACGACCACGGCGCGCACTACCGCCATCCTCAGGTCGCCCGCGACCTGGTCGAGGCGTTGCGGTCGATCGGGGTGCGCATGCTCGAGAACGAGACACAAGACCTGCACGGGCTTCCGATCGTTGGCTGCGGCGACCTGTGGGCGAAGGAGTGCGACCTGAAAGCGGCGATCCGCGGGAACGGCCCCACGGACGACGCGATCTATTTGACGCACAACCCCGACAGCGTCGACCTGCCCGAATGGCGCGACGCCCGCGGCTGGGTGCTGGCGGGCCACACGCACGGCGGGCAATGCCGGTTCCCGTTCTTGGGGGCGCCGATCTTGCCCGTCGAGAACCGCGACTACGTGTCGGGTGAGATCGCGCTCAGCGAAGGGCGACGGCTCTACATCAACCGCGGCCTCGGCTACAAGATGCGGGTCCGGTTCGGCGCCCGGCCGGAGATCACCACCTTCCGTCTCGCCCCGCTCGACGGGCGCCAGGCCGAGCGGCGGTCCGTCTAACGACGCACCGGCCGACGCGCCGATTGGCGCGATTGAGCGGGCCACAAGGGTGAAGCCGCGGCCATCCACAAGTTCTTTGTCGCCCACTCAGGCGATCGGCTGGACAACGCCCCCGCCGCGACGCATCTATTTCATTGGGCACTTGCTCTCGAGCGATCTCACACTGGCTCTCGAGCGATCGCACGCCGGCGAACACCGCGGGTCGCGCCGCGTGGGTTAGCCCCCTCCGCCTCCTTCCCTGCCTCCCCCCCCGACGCCCCCCGCCGGGGCGCCACGGAGAAGCCACCGATGCAGCCCACCAGCGAAGGCCTCGCACTGAGCGCCGCCGGCGCCCCGCCGGCCGGTCTAGCCGATTGGAAGCCGCCGGGTTTGTCGCCACAGCCTACCGCTCCGCCGCGGGCGCTCGAGCCGCCCCCCGAGCCGCAAACGCTCGAGCAGGCCGGCCTCACCGCCGCGCTCGTCGAGGGCCTCGTTCTGAAGGTGCTGCTGCACTCGGGCGCCTCTTCGGGACGCGACGTGGCCGATCGCACCCGGCTCTCGCGCGCCTTGGTGAGCGAGACGCTCGGCCGGTTGCGCGACGACTTGCAGGTGACGATCAAAGGCCAGGCCGGTCCCAGCGACTACATTTACCAGTTGAGCGAGGCGGGGTTCGCCGCCGCCCGTCGCTGCGTGGAGCAAGCCAACTACGCCGACGCCGCCCCCGTGCCGCTCGAGGCCTACGAGCGCGCGATGCGTGGGCAGTCGCTCGGCTCGTCGCGGGTGGGCCTCGAACAACTCCGCACGGCGCTCGCCGAGCTCACCCTCCGCCCCGAGCTGCTGAGCCTGTTGGCCCAGGCGATCAACGACGGTCGCGGCATGTTCCTGTTCGGCTCGCCCGGCAACGGCAAGACCTCGATCGCCGAGCGCGTTTGCCGGGCGTTCGGCGAGTCGATCTGGATCCCCCGCGCGGTGAGCGTGGGCGGCGACATGATCCGGCTGTTCGACGCGAGCTGCCACGAGGAGATCGACGACCCGTCGCTCGCCGCGGCGCGCTACGACCGCCGCTGGGTCCTCATCCGCCGGCCGACGGTGGTCGTCGGCGGCGAGCTGACGCTCGACCAGCTCGACCCGGCGTTCAACGCCGACTCGGGCGTGAGCGAGGCGCCGGTGCAGCTCAAGGCGTGCGGCGGGGCGCTGGTGATCGACGACTTCGGCCGCCAGCGGGCCAGCAGCACCGAGATCCTCAACCGGCTGATCGTGCCTCTCGAGAAGCGGTTCGACTTCCTCAGCCTGGCGAGCGGCCGGCAACTGCAGGTCCCCTTCGAGACGCTCTTCGTCCTGTCGACCAACCTCGAGCCGCGCGAGCTGGTGGATGAGGCGTTCCTGCGCCGCATCCCGTACAAGATCGAGGTCGACGACCCGAGCGAGCAGCAATTCCGCAGCCTGCTCAACGCCGAAGCGGCCCGCGCCGGCTACCGGCTCGCGCCGGAGGCGGCCGACTTGCTGCTGAGCGAGCATTACCGCGGCGCGGACCGACCGATGCGTTTCTGCCACCCCCGTGACTTGGTGCGCCAGGCGGTGAACTTCTGCGAGGTCCACGGCCGCCCGCCGGTCGTCGACGAGGAGGCTCTCGGTGCGGCGGTGCGGAACTACTTCGCCGGGCTGTGACGGCGGCTGTGGGCCCGTGCGGCCGCCGTTGATGGCGAACCGAACAGGAATCCTGTAGGGGCCGCCCTCTGTGGCGGCCCGAACCCCGGCGGGCGAGCGCGTCCCTGACAGGTGAACCGGCGCCCGGGGCCGGAACGCCACAGAGGGCGTTCCCCAGAGCGGATTGGTTCGCGTCGCTATCCGAGGGTGCGAAGCCGCGAGTCCTTCCCCCGCCCACGGGGTTTGTCGCCCCCGGGCGACCTCCCTAAGCTATCGGAGAGCCTCGCCCGCCGTGCGAAGCCGCCGTGCTCCGCTTCGCCCAGCGCCCGCCGCCATGCTCCGTCCTGTCCCGCTCGACCCGAAATCGGCGCCGCTGCCCCAGCGCATCAAACGCTTGCTCGACGACGCCGACAAGCGGATCGAGCGGCTGGTGCACGAGCGTCGCGAGACGCCGATGCCCGCCTTCGTGCCGAGCGACTTTGTCGACACGTACTGGGCCCTCACGGCGATCGAAGATCTCGGCCTGGCGCCCGGCCACCGCTTCTGCGAGTGGGGCAGCGGCGCCGGCGTGGTCACGCTGCTGGCCGCCACGCTCGGCCTGGACGCCATCGGCGTGGAGATCGAGGAAGACCTCGTCGACCTGGCCGTCGCGCTCGGCGAAGACCACGAGATCGAGGCCGACTTCGTCTGCGCGTCGTTCGTCCCCGACGGCGGCGACGAGATCCTCGACGACCTCCACGCCGGTGACCAGCAAGACTGCACCTGGCTGCGCAGCGACGGCCAGAACGCCTACGAGCTGCTAGACCTCGAGCCGGACGACTTCGACCTGGTGTTCGCCTACCCCTGGCCCGGCGAGGAGCGGATGGTGTTCGACCTGTTCGACGAGTTCGCCGCCGAGGGCGCCCTGCTGCTCACCTACCACGGGCAAGAGGGGCTGCGGCTGCAACGCAAGGCGAAGCGCAAGCGTTGATGACAACCAACCGATTGCGGGAGGCGTCTCAGACGCCTCCCGCAGCACGAACCGACCTGCGAAATCCAGACGGTCTTCCCTTGGGCTACCACTCGCTCCGCCACTGCCTGACCGACCTCGAGCGCCACGATCACCTGCGCCGGATCGACGCGCCGGTCGACGCGTACCTCGAGGCGGCCGCCATCCACCGCCGGGTCTACGCCGCCGGCGGGCCGGCGCTGTGGTTCGAGAACGTCGCCGGATGCCGGTTCTCGATGGCGAGCAACCTGTTCGGCACGCTCGAGCGTTCGCGGCTGATGTTCCGCGACACGTACGAGACCGTTCAGCGGCTGGTCGAGCTGAAGATCGATCCGACGCGCGCCCTCCGCTCGCCGCTGCGCTACGCCGGCGCGCCGCTCGCCGCCTTGCGGACCTTGCCCAAGCCCGTCCGCAGCGGGCCGGTCATGGAGAGCGAGGCCCATCTCTCCGAGCTGCCGCAGATGACCAGCTGGCCCCGCGACGGCGGGCCGTTCGTCACGCTGCCGATCGTCTACAGCGAGGACCCCGACGCGCCCGGCCTGAAGCGATCGAACATCGGCATGTACCGCATCCAGCTCGCTGGCGCCGAGTACGAGACGGACCACGAAGTCGGCCTGCACTACCAGCTGCACCGCTCGATCGGCGTCCACCAAGCCGCCGCGATGCGTCGCGGCGAGCCGCTGAAGGTGAACGTCTTCGTCGGCGGCACGCCGGCGATGAACCTCTCGGCCGTGATGCCGCTGCCCGAGGGGATGAGCGAGCTCACGTTCGCTGGCGCCTTGGGCGGCCGCCGCATCCGCATGGCGAAGCGACCCGGCGGCCTGCCGGTTTACGCCGACGCCGACTTCGCCATCTGCGGCGAGGTGATTCACGACGGCGACGCCGCGCTGATGAAACCCGAGGGGCCCTTCGGCGACCATCTGGGCTACTACTCGCTCGCCCACCCGTTCCCCGTGCTACGAGTGGAGAAGGTCTACTGCCGGGCGAACGCGATCTGGCCGTTCACCGTCGTGGGCCGCCCGCCGCAAGAAGACACGGCGTTCGGCGAGCTGATCCACGACCTCACCGGCCCGGTGATCCCCACGGTGCTGCCGGGCGTGCGGGGCGTTCACGCCGTCGACGCCGCCGGCGTCCACCCGCTGCTGCTGGCGGTCGGGAGCGAACGCTACATGCCGTTCATGCAGGAAACCCGCCCGCAGGAGCTGCTCACGCAGGCGTGTGCGATCTTGGGCCAGGGGCAGCTGTCGTTAGCTAAGTATTTGTTCATCGCCAATGGCGACGACAAGCCGGCGCCCGACCTGCACGACATCCGCGCCTTCCTCGGCCACGTGCTGGAGCGGGCCGATTGGTCGCGCGACCTGCACTTCCACACCGAAACGACGATCGACACACTCGACTACTCGGGCGACGGCCTGAACGCCGGCTCGAAGCTGGTGGTGGCCGCCTGCGGCCCGGCGCGCTTCGAGCTGGCGACCGAACTGCCTAGCGACCTGCGTCTGCCCGACGGCTTCGCCGACCCCCGCGTGGCGTTGCCGGGCGTGTTAGCGGTGCGGGCGCCGCGGCTGCCGGAGCCGACCTTCGACTACGACGCCTCGCGACGCGACCCGGCGCTCGGCGCCGCGGTCGAGCGGGCCGGCTTGGCCCGCAGCGAGTCGCAATCGGCCGCCGACCTGCGCCGCTTCGGCGAGTCGCTCACGGCCGCCGAGCCGATCGGCCGCTTCCGGCTGGTCGTGCTGTGCGACGACCCGGCGTTCGTGGCAGAAAGCCTCGGCAACTTCCTGTGGGTCACGTTCACCCGCAGCAACCCGGCGGCCGACATCGGCGGCGTCGAGGCCTTCACGCACCAGAAGCACTGGGGCTGCCGCGGCTCGCTCGTGATCGACGCCCGCACCAAGCCACACCACGCCCCCGTGCTGGAGGAAGACCCCGAGGTGTCGGCCCGGGTCGAGGCGATGGCCGGGCCCGGCGGGCCGCTGGCGGGGCTTCTCTGAGCTCGGCCCCAAGAGAGCCCCGATGCTGCGTCGCTATTGTGGGCCTGCCGCTCACAGCGCCGCCACGCTACGCTGCACCCCATGACCGAGTGGTTCGAAAACCTGTTCACCTTCGAGCGCGTGCCGCCGTGGCTCGACGCCCTGCCGTGGTGGGCGGTCGTTGTGTGGCTGGCGGCGTTCGGCGGCTGTGTGGGCAGCTTCCTGAACGTCGTGGCGCTCCGCGCGCCCAAGGGCAAGGACGTGGTCTTCGCCCCTTCGCATTGCCCCGTGTGCGGCCACAAGATCCGCCCCTGGCACAACCTGCCGATCATCGGCTACATGATGCTCCGCGGCCGCTGCCGCGACTGCCGGGCGCCGATCCCGGTGCGCTACTGGCTGTGGGAAGTGGCGTTCGCGGCGCTGTTCGTCGTCGCCGGGCTGCTGACGCCGTGGCTTTAGAGCGGTATTCGAATTGGTGTGGACGAGCGGGGAAGCGATTGGCGGCGTGGCGAGGAAGCCGAAGCAGGCAATGCGGTGCATTGTCGATGCAGGCTGACGAAGCCATGACGCCGATCGCGAGCCGTGCGTCTACACCAATGAGCAAACCGCTCTAGTCCGGTGACGAAGGCCCCCCTCCGTGCTCTGCCTCAAGCGTCGAGATTCCGCGGCGCCTGGCCCGGTCGCCGGGGTTGGATCCGGAAGCCACGCACTTCCCCTCCGACCGGCAAAGCGATTCTGGATGAAACGACTCGTCTACGCGCTCACCTTCACCGTGCTCCTGCTAGCGGCGTACCGCGCCCACACGCAGCCCCCACGCGATGGGCGTGTCGGCCCGCCGGGCGGGGAGGAGATCGAACTCCTTGATGACTTCGACGCCGACGGCGACGGCGTGCTCGGCGCGTCGGAACGCCGCGCGGCGCGGCTCTGGCTCGGTGACCCGCAGCAGCAACGCGGCGGGCGCCGCGGCTTCGGGCCGCCGGGCGGTTTCCGCGGCCGCAACAACCGCGAGGCTCCGTCGCCCGGCGCGCGGTTGCGTCCCGACGGAGTCCCCCACTACCCCGACGCCCCGCTGTACGACCCCGACGTGCTGCGCACGCTGTTCCTCGATTTCGAACACGACGGCGAGCCCAACGCTTGGCAGGAAGAGCTCGCCGACTTCAAGGGGACCGACGTCGACGTGCCCGCCACGCTCACGGTCGACGGGGTCGCGTACCCGGGCGTCGGCGTCCACTTCCGCGGCGCTTCGTCGTACATGATGGTCCCCGACGGCTACAAGAAATCGCTCAACGTGTCGCTCGACCACACGGACGAGGACCAGCGGCTCGGCGGCTACAAGACGCTCAACCTGCTCAACTGCAACGGCGACCCGTCGATGATGAGCGCGGCGCTGTACGCCGAGATCGCCCGCGACCGCGTGGCCGTGCCGAAGGTCAATTTCGTCGAGGTTGTCGTGGGCGGCGAGAGCTGGGGCGTGTTCGCCAACGTGCAGCAGTTCGACAAGATTTTCCTCCGGGAGAATTACGGCTCGTCGAAGGGGACGCGCTGGAAAGTCCCCGGCAGCCCCCGCGGCGACGGCGGGCTGCGCTACCTGGGCGAGGGGCTCGCGCCTTACGAGTCGCGTTTCGAGATGAAGTCCAACGACGGCGAGAAGGCGTGGCGCGCGTTGATCGAGCTCTGCCGCGTGCTCAACGAGACGCCGCGCGACCGGCTCGAGCAAGAGCTCGGGCCGCTGCTCGACATCGACGAGGCGCTCCGCTTCTTGGCGCTCGACGTGGCGCTGGTCAACAGCGATGGCTACTGGACGCGGGCGAGCGACTACAACCTGTTCCGCGACGCCGAGGGCCAGTTCCACCTGATCCCACACGACACGAACGAGGCGCTGCGGGCTTCGCACGGCCCGCCCGGCGGCGGCCCCGGAGGCCCCGGTGGCTTCGGCCCGCCTGCCGGCTTTGGCCCGCCCCCGGGCTTCGGGCCGCCAGAGGGCTTTGGGCCTCCCCCCAACGGCGCCGCAGACGGCCCGCCCGAGCAAGAGGGCCGGCGTCGCGGCCGGCGGGGTGGCGGCGAACGGGGCGGCTTTGGTCCGCACGGCGGGGTCGATCTTGACCCGCTTGTCGTGGTCGACGAGGAGCGGATGCCGCTGCGGAGCCGGCTATTGGCCGTGCCAAGCCTGCGCGAGAAATACCTCGGCTACGTCCAGGAGATCGCCCGCGACGCGCTCGACTGGGACCATCTCGGGCCGCGTGTCGAGCATTACCGCGAGCTGATCCGCCCGGCGGTGGAGCGCGACACGCGCAAGCTCACCACGACCGAGGCCTTCCTCGCCGCCACCTCCCCGGCGCGCGACGCCGAGGACTCGCTCCGTGCGTTCGCCGAGGGCCGCCGCCGCTATCTGCTCGAGTACAAGCCGCCAGCGCCGTGAGCGCGGCGGTCATGGCCGTGGACGCCGCGCTGACCCGTGGCGGGCCCGGCGGGTAGGATGGCGCCGAGAGAGCGGTCGGCAGGCGGTCGCTCCCACCCGCACGGCAAGGCGATCCGCAGAGCCAACCACATGAGCGAGTTCTACCAACACGCGGTCACGGTGTTTCTGGGGTTCTTCGCCGTGATGAACCCGGTGGCCAACACGGCGGTGTTCCTCGGCCTGGTCGGCGACCGCTCGCGGGCGGAGCGGACCAAGACCGCCGTGAAGGCCTTGGTCGTGGCGTTCTGCGTCGTCGCGGCGTTCGCGGCGATCGGCAAGGGGCTCTTCGAGCTGTTCGGCCTCACGCTGCCCGCGCTGAAGATCGCCGGCGGCGTGCTCGTGTTTATGATCGGCTACCACATGCTGCACGGCAAAAGCTCCGGCATGCACCGGCAGGGCGGCGAAGCCGAGGGGGCGGAGGCGGCCGGCGACGTGGCGGTCTCGCCGCTGGCGCTGCCGATCCTCGCCGGGCCGGGCACGCTGGCGACGGCGATGAACTTCGCCTCGGGCGGCGGGCTGGCGAACATCGCGGTGACGATCGCCGCCTTCGGCGTGCTGTGCCTCGTCACCCTGGCCGCGTTCCTGTTTGGCGAGCGGCTCACCAAGCTGCTGGGCGAGAGCGGCCTGCAGGTCGTCACGCAGCTGATGGGGCTGATCATGGCGGTGATCGGCGCGCAGATGCTGATCGAGGGCGTCGCCGCCGCGGCGAGCGCGGCTTGAAAGGAGCGAGACCGGACGGGCCTTATACGGGCGAAGAGGGCGGCGCCCGGCCTTACTGCTTCATCAACGCGGATTCCAACACCCCCGCGTCGAAGGGTTTGTTCTCTTCGTCGACCTCGGAGACGAGCTCCCAGCGGCTGCCGCGGTACTCGAACTCGTAGCGCTGACTCGTCTGGTCCTTGAGCTCGCGGTACGGCGAACTGCTCGAGCCCATTTGACTCAGCGGGGACGACGACTCGGAGGCCGCCTCGGCTTCTTCGCCGCTGCCGTCGGACGAGCCGGTGTTGATGAAGACCGTCTTCGAGACGGTGTTGAACGTGACCGAGCCGCGGTAAGGTTCGCCCTCGGAAGCCGGGGGGGTGAAATCGTGCTCGATCGTCGTGTTCCAGTCGGTCATCGGCTCGCCCGGAACGGTGCTCGACATGCCGAGCGACATCGCGTCGCGCAGGCCGCGGTTGTCGACCTGCCGTTTGACCGCCTCGACGATGTTCTTGAAACTCTGCTCGGGGGTCAGCTCCTCGGTCTCGAGCAGCTCGACCGCCAGGTTGTTGCTCGCCGGAGGATTGTCCCCGCAACCCGCCGCAGTGAACGCCGCCAAGGCTAGAATCCCCGCCACGGATTGACGGCGGAGGGGGGACCGCCAACGCGGACCTTGCGAGTGCGGGCGGGCGTTCATGACCGTGTCCTGTGAGATCCCTGGGGATGGCGTGCGCTAGGGCGGCCGCTTGCGGAGTCGGAAGGGGGGGCGGACGGCAGCCGGCCGTCCCTCGCCGCTATCGCGTTGCATCCCCAAGAATAGCACATCCCCCGCCGAATGCGGACAGGAGACCGAGCCGCTCAGAAGCCGGCGAACGGATCGTCGCCCTCGAGCACGTCGCCGAAGGGGTCGATGTCTTCCTCTTCGGCCGGCTCTTCGGCGGCGGGGGTGTTGAACGGGTCGTCCGTTGTGTCGCCGCCGGCCTCGGCTTCAAACCCGCCATCGCCGAAAGGATCGGCTTCGGCCGGCGCGGCGGCGGGGAGCGACACCTTGGGCACGCCCTTCACGGGGTTGAGCGACTGGAGCACCCCGCCGATCGCCCGCAGCAAGCCGCGCGGCTTTTCCTCGGCCGGGGCCGCCGCCTTGGCGGTCTTGTTGGCCATATCGCTCGGCGCCACGCCGAGCCGCTCGTCGTCGAGGAACGGGTTCCCTTGGTTGTCGGCGATGCGGTCGTCGAGCGGATCGACCCGCAGCATCGGACGCGACACGTCGGGCAGAGGCCCCACGCTCGCGAGCCGGGCGAGGCCCTCCGGCGACTCGGCCTCGGCGAGGGCGTCGAGCGACAACCGGAAAGAGCGACGCAGGGCGCCGCGTTCCGCCCCGCTGAGTTCGCCGTAGCGGTAGCCGAGCGTGGGCTGGTCTGCGGGGGCGACGTCGAGCACCTGCCCCTGGGCCGGGGTTTCGGCCCACGGGGTCGCCAGGAGAGCGAGGGCGGCGAGGATCAGGGCGTGCCGGAGCATGGCGATTCGGGGGGCAAAAGGTCGAGGGGATCGGTGGGAGCGGGAGTGGCTTGGCTCACCAGCCGAGCGGTCCCGTCCCTACTATCCAGCCTATTCATCGGGGCCGGAAAACTCAAATCGACAGAATCCACGCCTGGCGGCGGACCGCTTTTCTCGCCCGGCAGCCAGGAGCGAACGCCTCAGAGGCTTGCGCTGAGCAAGCCCCTGTTCTCAAGGTCCGACTTGAGCTGGTCGTACTGCTCGCGTTCGACCCGGGGCAGATCGTCGCGTGAGAGCCCCAATTCGACCGCTTTTTTCCACGCCTCCAGGGCGTCGTCCTGGTCGTTCGACATCATGTGGGCGACCGCCTTGTGGAAGTACTTCGACGGGGTCGGCTTGTCGATGACCGCCAGCTTGAGGTCTTCGACCGCCTCGTCCGCCTTGTCGGCCGCCAGGTAGGCCACCGCCCGTGTGTCGAGCACGTCGCTCGTGGGGCCGATGATCGAGATCGCCTCGTCGACATGCTCCAAGGCCTCGGCCGTGGCGTCGGGCGTTCCGACCGTGACCGAGAGCAGGTACGCCAGGTTGTTCAGCACAACGGCCCGCGACACGTTGCGGAGCTTGTCGCTTTCGAGCAGCACCCGGTAGGTCTCGGCCGACTCCAGGGGCTTGCCCTGCAAGTCGAGCAACTCGGCCTTGTGGAGCAGCAGGCTGATCTGCTCGGGGTTGTCGCGGAGCGCGCTGTCGAGCCACCCGGAAACCCGCGACAGGTACTCCTGGTCGATCTGGCCGCTGTCCGATTGCTCGGCGCGGTGCCGGAGCACCGCGATCCCTTGCTGGACGAGCCCCACGGCGCTCGATTCGCCGCGCAAGCCCTCGAGCGTGTCGAAGCCTTTCTCGAGGTCGCGGTGCTGACCAACAAACGTGGCGAGCGCCAACTTCTCGCTCACGCCGCCGAGCGAAGCGGCCAGCGCGTAGAGCCCTTCGGCCGTGTCGTACTGCTCGAATTCGGTCAGCAACCGGGCGACGCGTTTGACGGTCGGCAGGTCACCGGGCTCGAGCGAGCGGAGGTTGCTGGGCAGCATGCTGCGGGCGGCCTTCACGGCGTTCTGCGTCTCGCCGCGCTTGTAGGCCACCCGGGCCACCAGGTCGCGAGTGGCGGGGTCTTCGGGCGCCAACTCGTGCAGGCGCCGGACCTGTCGCGCGGCCGTGTCGATCGCCTCGGGCGTGCCCTGGTTGATGAGCAACGCGAGGTAGAGCTTGCGGACGTTCGGGTCGGTCGGTCGCGCGCCGATCATGTCGATCATGTGGTCGCGGCACTTCTCCCATTGGCCGAGCGAGGCGTAGAGCTTGGCGAGGACCATCTCCGACTGCACGCTCGAGAGGCCGCCGGAGCGGAGCTCCTCGAAGAGCTTCACGGCCTTCAGACGCGAGAGCGGCTCGGGGCGGTTCGCCAAGATCTGCGCCATCATCGCCTTGTCCTCTTGCGCCATCAGGCCGTCCTTCGCGTTGGAAGAGAGCAGGCGTTCGGCGTCGAGCAGGCTGAGGTACTCGCCGGTCTGGGACAAGAGATTCGCCCCCATGCGACGCGCCCAGGTGACGTTCTGGTCGTTGGGATTGGTTTCGCCCTCGGCCGCGCTGCGCAAGATGTCGTTGATCAGCGGGCGGGCGAGCTCGCGGCCGTTGTCACGCGGGTACCCCTTGCCGAGGTAGAACTGGGCCAACAGGCGGGCGGTTTTGGGGTCGTCCGGCACGCGCTCGTGGGCCAGCCGGTACATGCTCTCCGCGTCGAGCCAGCGGCCGACCACCTCGTAGCACCGCGCCGTGAGCAGCGTGACCTGGTCCTCGGTGATCGCCAGCTGGGCGGAGCGGATGGCGTCTTCGGCCTTGCCCTTCTGGCCGCTCATCAGCAGGAAGGTGATCTGGGCGAGCCAGTTCTCGGCCGAGGCGGGCTCGATCTCCACGCTGCGGTTGAACGCCTCGCCGGCGTCGGTGATCAGCTTCGCGCGACGCTCCTCGGAGAAGTCTTGCTTGGCCTGCGGGGTCGCGACGGCCGAGGCCAGGAAGCGACCGAGCCACAGCTGGCGGTCGGCGTTGTTGACCGTGTTGCTGCTGATCTCGCGGGCCACAGCGATCGCCTCTTCGAGCTGACCGGAGCGGAAGAGCGCCTCGGCGTAGTCCTGCCCCAGCAGCAGCAAGCGTGAGCCGCGATTCACCTGCTCCATCTCTTTGAGCGCGTCTTGGTAGCGGCCGTAACGCATCAGCAGCTTGACGTGCTGGAAGAGCCCCAACGCCGAGGGACGGCCGAGCTTCGAGCCGCGGTCGTAACTCGCGAGCGCCTTGCTTTCCTGGCCGCGGAGCAGGCTGATCTCGGCGTCCAGCAGCAGCGGCTGGTTCCACTCGGGCCGCTCGTCGATCGTGCGGTCGATCAGTTCCTTGGCCTTGGTGAGCGCCTCGGGGCCCTCACGCGTGGCGCGGTAGTCGGCCACCAGGCGGTTCGCCTCGGTGAACATCCAGGTGGGGTTCTCCTGGCTGCCGACGACCTCAAGGATGCGGTCTTGGGCGTCACGCATGCCCGCCTCGTCGTCCTGCTCGCGGGCGGTCATGAACAGCTGCAACAGCGCCACCAAGTCGCTCGGCGCGAGGTCGGCCACTTGCCGCAGGCAGTAGGTTTGCGACTCGCGGTCGCGGAGCTGGGCGAACTTCTTCGACAGGCCGGTCCAGAGCTGGATCTTCTGGTCGCGTGTCATCGCGTCCAGGTCGTCGGTGAGCGACATCAGCTGCTCGGTCAGGTTCTCGTCGTTGATCGCGATGTAGAGGTCGGCGCGCTCGAGACGCAGGATCGGCAGGTCGTCGAAGTCGGCGACCACCTTGTCGAGCAGCTTGAGCGCCTTGACGGGGCCCTGCTCCGGGTCGGCGGCGAACAGCTTGACCGCAGCACGCCGCACGCCCAGGTCGTTGGGCGCCATGCGGTATGCCTCGAGCAGCTTCTTGCGCGACTCGGCGAACTTGCCGCGACGCATCAGCACCTCGCCCTGCAGGATGATCTCCATCGCGTCGGACAGGTTGTAAACGTCGACGTACTGGGCGATCTCTTCGTTGAACGCGTTCCAGTCCTGCTCGCTCTCGGGCTTGTCGAGCTCGCGGGAAAGCCGCTCGTAGATGGAGGAAACCTCTTCCGAGCCCGTGCCGCGACCGATCTGCGACTTCGACCGGATCAGGCCCAGACGCGCCAGCTCGTTGTCGGGATCGCTCTGCAGGGTCAACTGGTAGGTCTCGGCCGCCCTCTCCCACTGGCCGAGCTTCTCGTAGCAGAAGCCCAGCAGCCAGAGCGACTCGACGTTCAGTTCGGCCCGCTCGGCGAGGAAGGGCCTGAGCCGCTCGAGTTCTTGGGCGGCGGCGAACCACTCGTTGTTCGCCATCTCCAAACGCGCCGACAAGTAATCGAGGAACGGCGCCGCCATCACGCCATCCTTACGCATCGTTTCGATCTCGGCCGCGACCTGGTCCGAGTCGCCGCGTTCGATCTGCAACCGCGTGCGGTAGAACTTCAGCTCGGCGCTGGCCCGGGGTGAGACCGACTCGATGCCCTCGTCGAACCGCGACAGGGCCGACTCGTAGTCTTCCAGACGCAGGTCGATGCCGGCCAGTGTTTGGTAAAGGAAAGGCGTCTCGGGGTTCTCCTTGATGGCGCCGATGAGCAGCTCGCGGGCCTCCTCGAAACGCTCCTTCTTGGCGAGCAGGCGGGCGTTGGTGACCACGACCGACGGGTCGTTCGGCGAGAGCTCCAGCGCCCGCGCCACGTCGGCCTCGGCCGCGTCGTCTTCGTTCTTCTGTTCGCGGAGCCGGGCCCGGATGAGGTAGGCTTGGCCCGATTCGGGGTTCGCCTCGACCATCCGCTCGATCATCTCCTCGGCCAGCTCCTGCTCGTGCTCATCCTCCCGCAAGATGTTGGCCACGCGGGCGTAGACCATCGGGTCGTTCGGGGCGACCGCCTTCTCCGGTTCGAACGTCTCGGTCGCCTCGTCGAAGCCGATCAAGCGGTAGGCGTGGTCCATCGCCCCGCGGTCCGATACGGCGAACAAGCACTGCGACTTGAGGAGCTCGAGCTCGGGATCGCCCGGGTTGCGATTGAGCAAGTAATTGATGTGGTCGAGCGCGTCCTTCAGGCCTGGCACGTGGGGGGCCATCAAGAGGTCGACCAAACGGCGGCGCAGTTTGTCGTTGTCCGGCTGGTCGCGGACCGTCATCTCGAGCCGCTGCAACGCCATGGCGAGGTCTTTGCGCTGGACCGACGGGTCTTCGGCGATCTCGGCAAAGGTGTTGGCGAAACGCTCGTGGACTTCGGCGTCGTCCTTGCGGATGCGGAGGTACTCGAAGAGCAGGCCGGCCGTCTTGGGCAGGTCGCCCTCGGCTTCGGCCTCGTCGGCGCGGGTGAGCAATCGGCCGGCGTTGCGATCCACTTGGAAACGCCACAGCCCGTAGCCGCCACCCACGACCACCAAGGCGCCGACGAGCAGACCGATCAGGAGAGTGAAATTGACGCGGTATTGTTGCATGGCTCTTCGTTACCTGAAGCCGCCGCAAGGGCGGGACGCTATGGGGGATCGCTGCGGGGAATCGCGAAACGATTAGATCACGGAAACAAGTTAGCGAGACGCTTCGACTGTGGAGAGGCTCCCAACCGGGTATCAAGCATCCGGCGGGGTATTCCCGGCGGGGCTGACGAGCGTCTCGGAGCGACGGCGCCCCGAGCGGGCTGGATCGCCACAGCGCCACCGGAACCGCCGCCCGAACCGCGCCGCCTGAAACGCCTTGGACGCCGCCAGCCGGCGTGCGGTTCCATCCGCTTCGGGGACCACGCCTACATGCCCACGGCGCGAGGCGAGTGGCCAGTCTGTTCATGGTATCGATGTGGGCGCCGCTGTCAACGAAACCCCCTAGTTTGAAAGCGGTTACGTCAGCCGGGGAGCCTCGACAGAGCCCCCAAGCCGCCGAAACGGGCCAAGCCGCAGATCCGGCCCCGCTGCGCCCCCAAGCAGCGGATCGCCCTCGGTTGGCCGGCGACCAACCACGCCGCGCCTACTGGACGTTGATCCAGAGGGGCCGCGACTGCGAACCGCTCGGCTCGGCAACGGCCTGCAGCCGGATCGGGCCGTGGCCCAGCTTGCTCGCTGGCGCCGTCGCCACGCCGCTTTCTCCGCTTACGCGGGCTACTTCGCGGTGGTTCTGACGCAGCACGATCGCCTCGGCCCCGGGGGCTCGGAGCGTGACCCGCACCTCGCCCTCGAACGGCACGATCAAAGCAGCCGGCTCGATCTCGATCGGCGCCGCCCGGCGGGCCGGCGCCGCGGCGCCCTCGGCCGTGTCGTCGGCGGCCTCATCGGCCGCTGCGGCTGGCTCCGGCAGGTCGACCCAGGCGACCCGCCGCGCTGAGGTCTCGATCGGGTCGGGCGAATAGCCAACGCATCGCAGCTCGTGCAGTCCGGGCGGCAAGCCGCTCGGGTCGATCCGCACGGTGGCGCCGCTGCGCAAACGCCCCCGCAAGCGGCCGTCGATGAACAGTTCCCACGGGGCCCGCGACTCGCTCTCGGCAAGCCCTTCGGGCGGTGCGTCGTCGGGCGGCGCCCCGGCAGGGGTCACGACCGCCTTGAGATCGAGGACGCGCTGCACCACGAAGGGCTCGTCGCTCGCCGGAAACTCGGCCGGCTGCGGCAAGCCTTCGACCCGGATGGCGGGCCGATCGGCCCACGGTTGGCACAGCGGGTCGCCCAAGATCAGCAGTTGGTAGGGCGACGCCACCGATTGGTAGAACGCCTCGGCGAGCGAGCAGCCACGGCGGTAATGGACGTGCAGCGACGGGAGCGGGAACTTCGCCTGGATGGCGAACGGCTCGATGACCGTGCCGCAGGCG
This sequence comes from Pseudobythopirellula maris, assembly GCF_007859945.1. GTDB lineage: Bacteria > Planctomycetota > Planctomycetia > Pirellulales > Lacipirellulaceae > Pseudobythopirellula > Pseudobythopirellula maris. The sequence goes on from NZ_SJPQ01000002.1 coordinate 1,173,738, forward strand.
CCCGTGGCGCCCGCACGAATGAGTTCCGAGATCGGCGTCTGCTGCCCCCGCAGCATGAGGTTTCCGCCGGTGCTCGTCAGGTGCTCGGCGATCGCCCCAGGCCGGAAACCGACCGGCGTGCCGGCAAGGTCGAGCTTAGGCGAACCGGTCATCAGGCCGAGCACGTCACTGGCGCCGCGCGGCAGCACGCCCTCGGCCTCGACAACCCGCGCGCCGAGACCCCGCAACAGGCCGGCCGCCTCGCCAAAGCAGGCCGACCGTGGCCGGGTGCGGACCCGTTCGCCCCGCATGAAGTAATAGGCCCCGTCCGGAGGGCTGACCTCCGCGGCGATCGCACGCCGCAGGCTCTCGACCACTTCCTCGACGCTGTTGCCCCGGCCTGTGGTGACGCCGAGCATCGTCGACAAGATGTACCGTCGGCCATGCTTGGGATCGGTCACCCGCGAGCCATCGAGCCCCCACAGGTACCGCGACCGCAACGCACGGCTCGGCTCGGCCCCCAGCCGCGTGCAATTGGCGAGGTTCACCCGCACGGGGCCGGGCACGTACCAATTCGAGTCGAGGCTCACGATCGTCGGGCTCTTGGCCAGCAGGTGGCGGCTCAGGTAGGTCACGCCGGTGAGCGAGCCGATTGGCTTTTGCTGCCTCGGCAGCTTGAGCCCCTCGGGCATCTCTCGGCTGAATTCAACCCGCCAAGGCAGGTCGCTCGAGTAGGCGACGCAATCGATCTGGGCGCCGAGCCGCCGCTCGGTGATCGCCCGAAACACCGGCGCCAGCACCTTGTCGCGGAGTTTCGCGCCGGTGATGTTCTCTTTGTCGCCGCGGTAGTCGACGTACACGACGTTCGTAGCGGGCAGGTCGCGGAGCCGCACGTAGTGGTTGGCGATCGTCATCGAGCTGTCGCTGTTGGCGTTCACCACGAGCAGCACGTTCTCGGGACCACCGCCGGCCCGGGCTCGGGCCGACACGCACGCGCAAGCGATCGCGACGAGTAGCATGGCGAGCAAGCGCCACTGGGACGGATGCGACGGGGGGCGGAGCATAGGCCGTTTCTACAAAGACGCGGGCAGGACTGAGACAATCGTAGGGGTTGCGACGCCCGGGGGCGACGCCTCGTTCCCTCGGCGTTCCTTAGGCCGCTGTAGCCGCGACATTAGCTCGGCCGGCCGGCAGCGCGCTCGGCGCTGCCGAACACGAGCTTTCGGACCCGGCGATGCTTCGTGGCTGGCCCGCCGGATCGCGGCTATACTGGGGATCTCGGCTCGTGCGGGCGGCGCCCACGCGAGCCGGGCGTTTTCTTCCCCCCCCTCCCGCAGCGATCCAGAAGCGGCGCCCATGGCCGGCATCGGCAAAATCTTTCGCGCGTTCCTCTCCGGCAGCAAGGTCGACATCGCCCTGCGCTACGAGATCCTGCGCGAGGCGGTCTCCGGCACGATGTCTGACTTCGTCATGGCCCGCGATCGGGAGTCGGGCGATATCGTCGGACTGAAGGTGCTCGACAAACAAAAAACCGAGTTCCACGAGGCGCGTTTCAAGGGGCTCAGCAAGCCGACCGAGGGGGAGATCGCCATGCAGATCGAGCACCCCCACGTGGTCAAAACCTTGCTGCACGGCGTCACGACCAAGAACGAGCAATACCTCGTGATGGAGTTCCTCGACGGCCCGGGGCTCAACTCGCTGATCATCGGCCGCAGCAAGCTGCTCGACGGGAACCGGCTCGCCTTGATGCGGCAGGCGGCCGAGGGGCTCGACGCGGTTCACAAAGCGGGGTTCATCCACCGCGACATCTGCCCGCGCAACTTTGTTTGCTCCAAAGACGCCACTTCGCTCAAGCTGATCGACTTCGGGCTGACCGTGCCGGCCGAGAAGGAATACATGCAGCCCGGCAACCGGACCGGCACGCCCAACTACATGGCCCCCGAGGTCGTGCGGCGGCGGCCGACCGACAAGCGACTCGACATCTACTCGTTCGGCGCGTCGATGTACGAGATGTTCGCGTTCGAGCTGCCCTGGCAGCGCGGCGCCGATGGGCGGGCGGCGATGACGCACGGCGCCAACGAGATCCCGCCGCTCAGCCACTACTACCCGCCGATCTCGCCGGAGCTGGAGCGGCTGATCCTGCACTGCCTCGAGACCGAGCCCGCCAAGCGGCCCAGCTCGATGGAAACGATCTGCAACACGCTCAAGCGGATGAAGCACGAAGACGTTGCCCCTTAAGGCCCCACGGCTTGGGGCGCCGCTTGGGGCATGGGCTCGCCTCAGCGCGCCCAGCCGCCGTACCAGTGGTTTTGGTAGGCCCCCGACCGCGAGGCCCCGCCGACCGCCGCATTGGGCTTCTGCAGGCCCGCGCCGGGCATCGCTCCCATGTAGCCGGCGCCCGGGTGCGCCGTGTAGCCGACGTTGCCCTGAAGCTTGCGCTGCTGGACGTACTGCGCTTGGGCGGTCATCGCCGCGGCGCGGCGTTGCTGGTCGGCTCGAACCACTTCGGTGTACGCCGTGCCGCTCTGCGTGCCGCCGAGCACGGCGCCGCTCAGGTAGGGGCTGATCGCGGGGTTGTCGCGGTAGTACTTGTTGTACAAGTACCGATCGACCCCGGCGTCCATGTTGGGACGCGACTTGATCATCTGCTGGTAGGCCGACGAATAATTGGTTTGCTGAGCCGCCGCCGGAGCGACGCACAACCACGCCGCGGCCAGAGTCGCCAGCAGCCCGATCGGCGCACGCCTGACCGTAATCGTTGGGTTCATGACCAAGTCTCTCCCTTGGCGTTCGGTCGTAGGTTTCATCGCGACGCCCCGTCGAACCGCTCCATGACCTCGACCCACGTGGTGACGACCACGCCCGAGTCCTCCATCGCCTGCTTGACCCGCTCGTCTTGCCACAGGTCGCGGTCCCAAACGAACTGCCGCCAGCTCGGCGTGATCGCACGGAGCGCCGGCGAGTCGATCGCCGGGGCGAAGGCCACCTGCGAGAGCCCCGCCGGCAGCTCGCCGATCAGCGCGATGGTCGCCTCGACCTTCTCGTCGTAGCTGTCGGCGGCCGGCACGATGCGCAGGTCTTTGAGCTTGGGCAGCGGGTACTCCTCCAGCGCCGCCAGCAGCCGGTCGGGCACGGGGAATCCTTGGGCGGCGAATCGCTCGGCGAGCTCCGGCGTGAGGTCGACCACCACGGCCGGGATCCAATGCCGGCGGGCGAGGTCGAGGTACAGCTCCGCCAGGTCGGGCCGCGCGTAGAGCGCCCCGAGGTGCGTGGTCAGGTGGGTGGGCTTCATGCCTTTGCGCTCGGCGCTGAGCAGTTGCCAGCGGATCTCGCGTTCGACGTCGTCGCGGTCGGCGTTGATCGCGACCTGTCGCACCGAACGCCACATGCAGCCGTCGCCGTCGTACAGCGAGGAGGCGAGCGCCTCGCCGCTCAGCGGCCGCCAGCGGTACTGGGGCCACTCGCTGTTGAGGGTGAGCTGCAGACCGATGTCGACGCCGGGACGCGCGGCGGCCAACTCGGCGGCGTGCGAGAACCACGGCGCCGGGGGCATCACACTGGCCGAGATCGGCGTCGGGTCGCCTTGCGACGGTTTGTCTTTATCGGGCGTTTGGCCATCGATCAGCTGGGCCACGGCGGCGTTGCTCTCGTAGCACAGGCCCATGTCGTGGGCGTGCAGGATCACGACCCGCTTGCCCTCGGGGTAGCCGAGCAGTCGGGCCCAGTCTTCGCCCGCGCTCGCAGCCGCGGGGGCCAGCAACAACAAGCTTAGAGCCGCCAGCCCCATGGCTGGTGTGGCGAGGAATTTTTTCATTTCGGGCGGCCGGGATGATTGGCGGAGGAGCGAAAAAACCTGCGGGATGCCGGGCCACGCCCGGTCGAGAGGGGCACCGGGAGCGGGCGTCGGCGACTCCCCAATCTTAGCCCACACCGACCCCTGTGCGGGGGTTTCGGGCCGCAACGCCCGCCGGGTTGTGGACAAGTTGGGCCCGGGCGTTTGCCGACAAAATACAGGCCGCCCCTCTGTTTGCCCTTAATCGAGCCCCAACAGGGCTTGAGAAGATGGGTCGGGGCCGGTATTTTGAGGGGCTTCGATCACCGTGCCCACGGCGGCACGCCCCCTCGACCCCGTATGTTGGCACGTTTGTCGGCCGCCCCGCAGGCGGCCCCAAGGCCCGGATCTTCGACCATGACCATCGATAAGTCTCTCAAAGTCAAAGCGGGCGCCACCGCCAACCGCAGCGTCCTCACCCGGGTCGAGCGGATCGAGAAGCTCATGGAACAGAATCGCTTCGGAGACAGCGATTCGCCGTTCGGCATCCCCAAGGTGCGGGTCCGCAAGCTGCAGATGAAGAAGAAAAAGAAGAAGGAGAAGGACGAAGACGACAAGTAAGTCGCCGCCCACCGTCCTTCTTTCATTTCTCTCTGCCCTGCAGACTCGGCAACTTGCCTGGCGTTCCCGCGCAGGCATTTCTTGGCGTTAGCATCTCGTGGCGCTAGCAGCGTTCCGGCAAACGCCTCGCGGCTTGCGCTCAACTCGTGGCTTGCGCTCAAGCAGACAGTTCGTCACGCACTGGCGAGCCGCAGCCGGGCTCTGACGGAACCCTCATTGCGTCTGATGGCGATCGCCGATCAGTGGCGGCCGAGATTCTCTTCGCCCAATTGGCCCTCGAGCCGGACGACACGAGCCGAGAGACGCTCCAGCCGCTCGCGCTCCGTCTGCTGGGCGGTCCCCTGCGTCAGGCGAGAGTCGACCCGCCGCTTGAGCAGCTCGACGACGATCCCCAGCTCCGTGCGACGCGGCAAGGCGCCCCGCCCACCGGGCGGCAGTCTGTCGAGGTACATGTCGATGAACCGCGCTTGATCCACCAGCAAGTCGAGCCGGTTGAACGCCTCGGAGAGACGCCCGGCGTCTGACCCGGTCTGCTCGAGCAGCTCGAGTTGCACGGCGCGCAAAGCGGCGTTGAAACCACGCGTGCGCGAAGCCAGTTCGTTGACGTTGATCCGCGTCTCGCCCAGCACGGGCTTGCGCGTTTCGTAGCGGAGTGGCTCGGCCGAGCCGAGCGGGTCGTCGGTAAAGGGGTCGACCCATTCGATCGGCGCGGCGCCGGGATGGTCGGACCACTTGCTCCGTTGCGGCGGCTCGGCGGCGGGAGACTCGTCCCAAACGCGGCCACCGGGGGCGGACTCGCTGGGCCGCGTCGCGGGCGGAGCGGTGGGTTCGACCACCGGCTTGCTGGCCGTGCGACGGCCGCCGGTCGGCGAGTCGGCCGCCATCGACGGCGCGATCGCTCCCGCGGGCGCCGGCGAATCGCCGGCTACCGCTTTGCGTACAAGGGTTGGCGCCGGCAGTGAGAACTTTGGCGAGGCGGGCAGCATCTCCCCGCCCCCCGGCATCAGCCCACGCACCGACGCGCGGAGCCACGCCTCCATCGCCGCGTGGTCGGAGGCCGACTGCGGCGAGGCGTTCCACGCGGCGAGCACGCCGCGGGTCTCGTCACGCAGCTCGCGGCCAAGCGACGACTCGGCGCCGTGGCGCATGTCGATCTGCTGGCTCAACGCGAGCACGAGGTCTTGCAAGTCGCTCGGCGATCGCGGCGCCGTTTGTGCAACGACGCACGACGCCGCCAGCACAGCACAGAGCGCCGCAAGCGGCAACACATTTAATCGTAAGAGGTTTTGCAACATGTCTGATTGGCGCTGGCTGGTGTCTTGTGAACAACGCATCGATCTTCCCGAGGCGGGAAGAGAGCGTCGCTTTTTGGACCAAGAGTAGGCTACACCGAAAGGTTGTCAAACTTGTTTCACCTCAAGGCGTGCAACTCACAACGATACGCCGCTCCGCAGGCGCCGGTTGCATCGTCTCGGCAAAATCGACAGACGGGGGGCCCGTCTGGTTGTTTCTTAAATCGATGTTTTGCGGGAAATGCTTTTTCGGCCAGAAATCTCAAGACAGGGCGCCGACGGCTCACCGCAAGGACCGATTAACCACTGTGCCGCCCCCTCATTAGGGGCAGCGTGGGCCGCAAGGGCGGCCTTCAACGATCCATACTTGCGGGCAGGGCAAGCATTGGATTGTGGTTCGAGCGTGCGTGCCCCACACGACCGCCGACAGCTTCATGCAAAGACTTACACCGAGATGGCGATTCGACCCAATCCCGTTCCGTAACCCCACAAGTTGGATCTCCTTTCGCATATTCGCGTCCGGAGACCAACGATGCACGACGACACGAATCGGTCGACGCCTTTACGCGCCGACGCCATTTTATTGATCGACGAGGGCCCGCTGCGCGACAAGGTCGTGCGGTGCGCCGAGTCGATGGGCATACCGGCCCGCGCCACGAGCGCATCGGACGAGTGCGCGGCTCTGCTCCAAGGAGCCTCGACGCCGCTGCTGATCGTCTCGTGCCACTTGGCCGATCGTGTGCCTGAGCAGGGCGACGCTCTGTCGTCACTGGCGCCGGTGATCCTGCTGATCGCCGAGAACGCCGAGGAGCATCTCGCCCGCCCGATCGCGCCGTTCTTGGTGGTCGGCGAGCCTGAAGAGGCCGAGGGCTTGGCCTCCGCTGTGACTCTCGCCGCCGGCGAGGCGGTCCGTGTGGCCGAAGACCTCCACGAGATCCAAGACCACTACGAGCGCCTCGCCTCGCTCAGCACCGAGGAGCGGCAGGTCATGGAGGCGGTCTGCAGCGGCATGCTCAACAAGCAGATCGCCCGTGAGTACGGGGTGAGCATCCGCACGATCGAGCAACGCCGCCGCCGGTTGTTCAACAAGATGGAGGTGCTCTCGGCCGTGCCGCTGGCGTCGCACGTCGCTTCGGTGCGGACACTCGAACGCCTGCACGGCCGCCGCGCGAGGCCGATCGACTGCGAGCAGCCCCGCACGCTGGGGGTCATCCCGATCGCACCGGCCGGCGAACAGGGCGACGCAAGCGGCGGCATGCTCGCTGGTTCCTCGCTGATGGCGTCGAGCATGACCTGAAAGAAACGAGGGCCTATTGCCCTCGGGGCGAGGGGCGCGTTCTGCTGACGGGGTACGCCACTCCGACCGCACGCCCGGTGCGGCGCCTTAGGGGCGCCCCGTCAGGCGCCGCACCGCAGAACGCCCCCGCCATGTTTTTCTACTTGCTGCTGCTGTTCACGGTCGTCCCGCTCGTCGAGTTCTCCCTGCTGTGGGAGATCACCGAGCGGACGAACCTGCTGTTCACCATCGCGCTGGTGCTCGCCACCGGCGCCTTGGGGGCCGCGCTCGCGCGCTGGCAGGGCCTCGTGACGCTGTGGAAGATCCGCGAGCGAGCGGCCGGGGGCGGCATGCCGACCGACGAGCTGTTCGACGGCGCCCTGATCCTCGTGGCCGGGGCCGTGCTCATTACGCCCGGGGTGCTGACCGACGCCTTCGGCTTCGCCCTGCTCACGCCCCCGCTACGGGCGCTGGTCAAGCGCGGCCTGAAGGCGTGGTTCAAGCGGAACGTCAAATTCCATGTCCACACCACGGCGCCCGGCGGCGCCCCCTCGACGCCGCGAGGCAGCGAGGTGCTTGACGTCGAGGTGATCGACGTGCGTCCGGCGCCACGCGACGAAACCTCTTAGCGCCAACCGGCGAGCGGCAGCAGCCGGCGGCGGATATCGTCGGCCGAGAACAACACGAACGCGTGCTCGCGCGAGCGGAGCAGCGCGTCGGTCACCCGACGTTCGGCAAGCGATTGGAGCCCGCGGTCGATCTCTTCCGCACGCCCCTCGACAAAGGGGCGCAGGGCGGCGTTGGCCGCCTCGATGTCGCGGTGCCGCTCGGCGAGTTCGGCGCCCTCGGCGCCCTCAGCGATCCAGCGTCGCTTCTTCGCAAGCAGCGCCGCCGCCCGCTCGGGCAGCCCCTTGGCTGCCGGGCCCAGGGCCCGCTCGGGGTGGTAACGCAGCTCCCTCCGCTCCTGGGTGAGCCTGCGCGGCTCGTCGGCGTCTGTCGCCTCCAGGCCCAGCGGCAGACGCAGCGTGGCCGTGAGCACGGCGTGCGGCGGCGGGGGCGAGCCGAACAGCCGCTCGGCCATGTGGTCGGTCACCTCGTCGTACTTCGCTCCGCCGATGCCGTGCAAGAACAGGTCCGACAGCACGAGCCGCCCGTAAAGCGTTGTCATCAGCGCCCGGCTGCGCAGCTTCACGCCCCGCTCTCGGAGCGAGCCGAGCCTCGCCAAGGCGAGCTCGACGCCCTCTCCTTCGGGCGCGTCGATCGCCGCCGACCAAGCCGCGGCGCCCGTCGCCCCGTTGTCGAGCAGCAGCTCGCCGTCTCGATGCGTGACGAACAGCGGCCGGCGCGTGGGGTCGTCGGTGCGCCACACCCAGAACGGCGTCTCGACACGGTCGCCATCGGCCTGAAGATCGGGCAGCGGCTGGGCGGCGCTCCGCACGCGGTGGGCCTGGCGGTACTCGTCCAGCGCGGCGTTGTACGCCTTGCGCGTCCGCTCGGCCCGGCCGATGAGCTCCAGCAGGAACAGGCGGAACGGCCGCGTGTCGCAGATCTGGCTGATCGGCAGCTCGAGCGACGGCGACCCCTCGCCGCGTTCGAACCGGTGCCGGGCGCGCGACAACGCCTCGCCCAAGGGCTGGCCCGCGTCGGCCGCCTCGGTGGCGTCGCGCCACACGTCGAGCGCGAGGGGGCGCTCGATCCAGGGGGCCACGCTGCTGGCGACGCGTTGGGCGAACGAGCCGAACCGCTCGCGGTCGACGATTGGGCGTTCCTCATGGGGGACCGACGCCGCGAGCGCGTCGTAGTCGATCGCCTCGCCGCGCGGCGCCTCGTAGGGGCCCGCCGGCACGCGGACCGACGGCTCGCGGCAGAGGTCGCTGTCGATCAAGAGATGCACCGCCGCGGCGCCGGTGTCGCGTCCGAGCCGTGCGAGCGCCCAGTTTTTAAACCAGACGCCGTTGTGGAACAGCTCGGGCTGATGCCCCGAGAGCACGATCGGCCCGCGGGGGTCGGCCCGCTTGGCGAGGTCGGCGTACTGCGAGGTGAACCGCTCGGCGGCTTCGATCAGATCGCCGCGAGCCTCGACCGCGACCCGCTGGAGCGGCTCGCCAAAGAACGCGACGTCCGAGCGCGGCGGCGCCGTGTGCTGGAGATCGATCGCCTCCAGAAGCCCCGACCAATCGGGCTCGACGAGCGCCGCGTTGTCGACCCGGGGCGCGCGGTAGCGGCGGTACGGCTGCGTCACGCTCAAAGGTATCGGCCCGCTGCTATTGCTGTCCGCTGATGTCCGTGGGCGATCTCAGCCCTGCTCAACCCACGCGCCGCACGGGTCGGGCGCCATCACTCCTACGGCCGCGGCCGTTTGGGTCCGGTCGACAGCCCGGTCGATCACCTCGCGGTAATGCGCGAGCCGCGTTTCGGCCTGGTCGAGCTCGCCGCCGAATGAGCGTTTCTCTTCCAGGTAGATCCGCGGAACGGCCGCCTCGACGACGCTCAGCCCGTGGTGCGCCGCCTCGGCCCACAGCTCGAGCGGCATCGCGTAGCCCTCTTCCTCCAGGCGTAGCTGCCGCAACGGCGGCACGCGGTAAGCCTTGAAACCGCAGAACGCGTCGGTCAGCCCCAGGCCGAAGCGCTCGTTCAGCTCGGCGGTGATCGTCTGGTTGATCCGCCGCCGGTCGGCCGGCGGGGCGACACCGGTCGAGGTGCTTGTCTCCAGGTAGCGGCTCCCCGAGACGATGTCGACCTGCTCGTTCCAGCAGCGGTCGGCCAGCTCGCGGATCAGCGCGGGCTCGTGCTGGCCGTCGCAGTCGATCGTGACGATCACGTCGTAGCCATGCTTGCGGGCGTAGCAGAACGCCGTCTGCAGGGCGGCGCCGTAGCCGCGGTTCGGGTTGTGGGTGACCACCCGCACGTCTTTACGCCGCTCGAGCAGCTTGCTCGTTCCGTCCGACGAGCCGTCGTCGACCACCAGCACGTCGTCGGCACAGCGGACGACGCAGTCGAGCACCCCATCAACGTGGCTCGCCTCGTTGTAAACGGGCAGCGCGGTGAGCAGGCGGTAGGGGGGCTGGGGCATGCGAGGGCTCCTTCGCACGGGGCGGGGCGGACCGAGCGCCCTCCCACGGAGGAGGAAATCGACCCGGCAGATGAAGATTTTAGGTAGCCGCAACGGGGAGAGTCAAGCAATCGGCGCGCCGCAATTCGTCGCAAGTGCTTGCGGGACTATGCTTTGCGAATCCCCCACTATTTGAATATCGGTTCAAATACGAGCCGACTGGCCTCTTGGATCGCGCGTTGGTGAGAAAAACGGCGTTCGCCACCTGCCGACGGAAGACGCCAAGCGTCACGGCTAGTGCGAATCGCACAGATGCGTAGCGTACGTGGCGGTGTGATTCGGCGTCGCAAAGGCGAAAACGACGCTACGGCTACCAGTAGTGCGTTCTATCTACCCCGCCCGAGCCAACTCTTTACGCTACGGGGGCGCGGCGATTCGGCCAGAGCGCTCGTGAGAATCACCCCATCCGCCGGATCGGGTCGCTCTCCGCCCGGCTGGCCCACGCCTCGACACCGACCAGTTCGACCGACAGGCGATCGGCCATGCGCTCCATCGCGAACCGCTCGCTGGCGTAGTGGCCGGTCAGCAGCAGCGCCAGGCCGTGGGCGCGAGCCTCGAGGCAGGAGTGGAAGCTCGCCTCGCCGGTGACCAGGGCGTCGCAGCCGGCCGCGACGGCCATCGACAGCAGCGAGCCGCCGCTGCCGCACGCCAGGCCGACCCGCTTGATCGGCTTGTCGGCCTGGCCGACGACGCCGACCGATTCGATCCCCAGGAAACGCTTGGTCGCGTCAACCAGGGTGGCTAGGTCGGTCTCGCCCCCCTTGGGCGCGCCGCAGCGCCCCACGCCGGGGCCGCTCAGCGAGCCGTCTGACGCGTCGTCCACGTCGGCGCCGATGGCCGGCTCGAACGGCGTGATCTTCTCCAGGCCGATGCCCTCGGCCAGTTGCTGGTTGATCCCACCCACGGCCGAGTCGAACGCCGTGTGGGCGCTGAGGACCGCCACGCCCGCCCCGGCCAGGCGCCACAGCATGGCGCCCTCCACCGTGTCGGTGGTGAGCCGCTGGACCGGGCGGAACATCATCGGGTGGTGGGCGACGACGAGGTCGGCGTCGCCGGCGATGGCCTCGTCGGCCGTTTCGGGCGTCACGGTCAGGCAGGTCATCACCCGCCCCGCCCCGGCGGCCGGGTCGCCCACGAGCAGCCCCACGTTGTCCCACTCCTCGGCCAGGGCCGCGGGGGCCAGGAGTTCGAGCCAATCGACAATGTCGCGTACGGTGGTGGTCATGCGTCGATGATAACGCGACGCGCTCGATCGGTCGCTACCTAGAGTGTTTAGGCCTGGTTGCGCGAGGGATGGAATTCGGTTCGCGGGCGCCCGGGGAGCGCCCCGCCAGCCGCGCTCGGGTAGAATGGCCCTCCCGCCCCGGCACGCTGCCGACCACGAAGCTAACCCGACCCCGATGTCCCGCCTCGCCCCCGACCCGCCCGCCGAAGCCGCCCCCGGCCTCTCGCCCCCTCACGCGCCGGCGCCCGCCGAGCGTGCGCCGGCTGCTGCGCCCGACCAACGCGCCGCCCCCGGCTACTACTACGGCTGGGTGATGCTGCCGCTGGCCACGCTGCTGCAGATCGGCACAATCCCAGGCCAGACGTTTGGCGTGGCGGTTTTTAACCCGTCGATCCGCGAGTCGCTGGGCCTCTCGCACAGCGGGCTCTCGACCTGCTACCTCGTGGCCTGCCTGCTGGCCGCCACGCCGCTCACGACGATCGGCGCCTTGATGGACCGCTACGGCCTGCGCCGCGTCACGCTCGGCGTGGTGGCGTTGGTCGGCCTGGGGTGCGTGGCGACCTCGCAGGCCGTCGGCGTGGTGAGCCTCACAGCCGGGTTCTTCCTGCTGCGGGCGTTCGGCCAAGGCGCACTGTCGCTCGCGGCGAGCAACACGCTGGCGATGTGGTTCGAGCGCCGCCTGGGGTTTGTCTCGGGCTGCTTGGGCGCCGGCATGGCGGGCGGCATCGCCGTGATGCCCGCGCTCTACCTCTACTCGATCAACCAGATCGGCTGGCGCGCGACCTACGCGGCGATCGGCGTGGCGACCTGGCTCGTCATCCTGCCGCTGTTCGTGTGGCTCTACCGCAACCAGCCGAGCGACGTCGGCCAGCGGATCGACGGCGGGCCCTCGGAGGACGACTCGACAGCGCACGCCAAGCCGCCGGCCGGGCCGTCGTTCACCTTGCGCGAAGCGATGCGCACTCGCGCCTACTGGATCGCGCTGGCCGTCACGGCGATGTACGGCATGGTCGCCACGGGGTTGTTCTTCAACCTCGTGCCGCTGTTCGAGTGGCGTGGCCTGTCGGCCGAGGCGGCGGCCGGGTCGATGGCCGTGTTCGCCGGGGCGATGGCTTACATGCAGTTGCAAGGGGGCTGGCTCGCCGACCGGGCGCCGCTCCATTACCTGGTGAGCGGCTGCATGGCGTTCCAGCTCTTGGGCGTGCTGGCCCTGATCACGACCGGCGGCTGGCTCGGCTCGCTGGCGTTCGCCCTCGCGCTCGGGGTGGGGCAGGGCATGCTGGCGGCGTTCGGCAACACGCTGTGGGCCCGCTACTTCGGCCGCGCGGCGCTCGGCAAGATCCGCAGCTCGGTCTGGACGACGAACATCGCCGCCTGCCCGCTGGGGCCGGTGATCCTCAGCGCCTCGTACGACGGCACGGGCAGCTTCTCGCTGGGGCTGGGGGTGTTCGCCGCGTTGCTCGCTTGCGCAGCGGGCGCGGGGCTGCTCGCCACGCGCCCCGCGCCGCCACTCTAAGCCTTCTTGCGGCCCTTCTTCGGCGCCTTGCGCGAGGCGGCCTTCGCTTCCGCCGCGTCGCGCACCCGCAGGGCGCTGTTCGCCCAGTACGCCTCGTACTTGCCGATCCACCGCTCGATCGCGTCGCGCAGCGGCGCCGCGTTGAGCGAGTTGATCCGCGTGCGGCCCTCGGCGCGGGTCGACACCAGGTTCGCCTCGCGGAGCACGTCGAGGTGCTTCATCACGCCGAACCGTGACAGGCCTGGGAAACGCTCGACCACTTCGGTCGTTTGACGCGGCCCGTCGCGCAGCAGGTCGAGGATCTCGCGGCGCGTGGGATCGGAGAGCGCCTTCCAGACCGTGTCGTGTTTTTCGTCTCGGGTCGGCATCGGGCTAGCTCCCGCCCTCGGCGGCTTTCTTGACACTGTCCAGGATGTGGCGCCAGCCGGGAACCGCTCCCTCGCGGTGCTCCGGGTCGATCATCCCGAAGGCGCGGTGGCTGAGCAACAACTCCGTGCCGCCGGCGACCTGGGTCAGCTGCCACTGCACGTGGCCCGAGACCGGGTACGACATGAACAGCGGCCCTTGGACTTCGATCAGCGTAGGCGGCTTGATCACCTGGACAAAGCCCCACAGGTGCCCCTGGCCCGCGCCCAAGTCGCGGAACCAACGCCCGCCCGGCCACTCCTCCAGCACCAGCGGCATCGGGCGGTTGTCGGGCGTGGTGTTCTCCGTGGTGATTTGCGCGACGAGCGCTTTGTAGACCTCGCCGATCGGGGCGGCGATCTCGATTTCCTGCGTGACGTCGAACGTCAACTCTTCGTGGGCGGCGGTTGGCATCGGGGGAGGTTCCTGTGGGGGAAACTGTGGCGGAGTTTTTCAATCGATCTGCTGTCGGATGGGAGCGCCTCCGATTTTCTCGGCGAGGCGATTGACCGGGCCGCCCCGCGTCATTAAGTTACCCATACGTTACGTTACCATAGAGTAACAAGTCAACACCTCAATACGGAGAGACCCATGACCGCGACTGCCGACACGACCGCCGCCTCGATCTCCGCCTTCGCCAGCCAATCGCTCAGCGGGGCGCGCCAATGGACGCTCCAGCTGCTCGACGACCTCCGCGACGCGCCGCTCGCCACGCCGTGTGAGGGCGGGGGCAACCACGCCGTGTGGGTGGCCGGCCACCTCGCCTACTCCCAAAGCGTGTTGCTCGACTGCTTCATCCTCGGCAAACCGAACCGCCTGGAGAAGTGGAAAACGATGTTCGACGCCGGGACGCAGCCGACCGGCGAGGAGGGATTCTACCCACCGCTCGACGACCTGATCGGCGCTTACAACGTGCTGGTCGACGAGACGCTCGACCACATCGACAAGCTCGAAGCGGCCGACTTCGACCGGCCGAGCCACGCCCCCGAGGAGGCGAGCGGCATGTTCGGCACGGTCGGCATGTGCCTTTCGGCGGCCGCGGCGCACGCCTACTTCCACACGGGCCAACTGGCCGACGCGCGGCGTGCGCTGGGCCGGGCGCCGCTGATGATGTGACGCCGGAGCGGCCGCCCGTTCGCCCGGGTCCGCATTGTCCGCAGGGGGGAGGGGCGTCTAGAATCGACGCTCCGCAGCGAAACGACGCCCCGACCCCTTACGGCCCTTATGGATTTCAGCGAACGACTCAAGAAAGCCGCCTCGCGCGGCGCCGCCGCCCGCGCCGAGCAGGCCTTCGCCGACGCCGCCGAGGCGATGGGCGAGGAGGAGCTGAGGCGGCTCCACTCCTCGCGCCGGCTCGAGCTGACCGAGCACATCGAGAAGTGCCTCAAGCAGCTGGCCGACAACTTCCCCGGCTTCCGCTTCGAGACGATCGTCGAGGAGGGCGGCTGGGGGGCCGCGGTGGTGCGCGACGACTTGGCGATGGCCGGCGGCAAACGCAACAACCTGTTCAGCCGCCTGCAGCTGACCGTCTCGCCCTACAACGAGTACCACGTCGTCGACGCCACGGCCAAGGGCGCGGTGCGCAACAAAGAGTCCTTCAGCCGCACCCATTACCAAAAGATCAAAGAGTACGACGGCGCCGCGTTCCGCGAGCTGCTCGAGAAGTGGGTGCTGGACTACGCGGAGATGTACGCCGCGGGGTGAGGCGAGCCGCAAGCGTTAGCGCCCGGAGCGGCCCGGAGTACGCAACGGCGCGCCAGCCGCTCCAGACGCTGACGGCTCGCCAAAGCAGCGCTCGCCGTGTCAGCTCGCCGGGGCGAGCAGCGTCTCGGGGGCCTCGATCGACTCCCACATGCCGCACTTCTCGCTCAGCTTCCAGAAGCCCGACAGGCCGTCGTGCTTGAGCACGTGGCGGAAGACGCTCGCCATCGGCTCGGCGACGACCACGGCCACGGTCCCCTCCTTGTGCTTCTTCATCAGCTTGCGGAGCCCCTCGGCCACACGCGCCTTGGCGTCGAGCACCGTCTCGCCCTGCGGCGGGCAGACCGTTTCGGGCTGCTCCTGCCACTGGCGGTAGACCTTCGGCTGCTTGGTCTTCACGTCGCTCACGAGCATCCCTTGCCACAAGCCGTGGTCGAGGTTGCGCAGGCTCGGCATCGCCTTGGGCCGGAGGCCCATCTCGGCCGACAGCAGCTGGGCGGTCTGCTCCGCGCTCTCGCAGGGGCCGTGGTACACGGCCACGGGGCTGAGCGCGCGCACCCCCTCCAGGCAGGCCTGCACCTGGCGCAGACCGTCCTCGCTCAGCGGGATGTCGAGCGTCCCCTGGATGCGGCCCTGCATGTCGTAATCGGTCGCGCCGGGGCGGACCAGCAAGATCGTGAGCATAAACGTCGGGGGGAAACGGAAAGGTGTGCGGAAGCGGCCCGTGCTAGGCCTCAACGCGCGGTGTGGGAATGCGAACCGCTTCGTGCGAGCGCGTTCAGTTGTTCAAGCCTCGCCGAGCGGTCCTCGGCGCCAAAGACGGCGGTGCCGGCCACCAGCAGCTCGGCGCCCGCCTCGGCGGCGGCGGCGATCGTGTCGGCGTTCACGCCGCCGTCGACCTCGCGCAGCGCGTCGCAGTCGGGGTGGTCGCGGAGCCAGGCGAGCTTATCCAAGGCGACCGGGTCGAACTTCTGGCCGCCGAATCCCGGCATCACGCTCATCACGAGGATCAGGTCGCAGTGGCCGAGCCACGGCTCGAGCTTCTCGACCGGCATCGGCGGGTTGAGCGACAAGCCCGCCAAAGCGCCGAGCGAGCGGATCTCGTCGAGCAGCGGCCGCGGGTCTTCGAGCACCTCGGCGTGGACCGTGATGATGTCGGCCCCCGCCTCTCGAAACGGCTTTACGTAGTCGGCGGGGTTGTCGAGCATCAGGTGCACGTCGAGCGGCAGGTCGGTCACCCGCCGCAGCGCCTCGACCACCGGCACGCCGATCGACAGGTTCGGCACGAAGTGGCCGTCCATGATGTCGACGTGCAGCGCGGGGGCTCCGGCCGCTTCGACCGTGGCGACCTCGTCGGCCATGCGGGCGAAATCGCACGCCAGCACCGACGGCAGCACCACGGGGGCGGCCGAGCGCAGACTCGGGGACAGTGCGACGGGTTGCATCAAAGCCGATCCTGAGGGCGCCGCGCTTGGCGATGGGCGCCGCGCGGGGAAGGAGTGCTTACGATCGAGAGCGGGCGTCGGGCGACGGGGGCGAATGATCGTGGGGTGAGGGGGGCGCCTCGGCGGGCGGGTCGGCGGTGAAGCCGGTGGAGGAAATCGGACGCCCCCTACTGGCCCAGCGTACAAACAAAGCCACAAGCGCTGGACGGGGGCGTTCGCCCCTTAATTATCGCTCACAGGAGCCGCTTTCTTCCAGCGGTTCCCGCAACACGTTGTGGCATGCGTCGACGGTCAAAGCAAGCGGCGCCGCGGCTTTCCGCGGCGCCGGCGCCCCCGCGGGGACAGGCAACCGAGCGGGGCACGATCACGGAACCACTTGCAGCGAGACGGTTTATAGCGATTCGGCCGACCGCCCAACCACGCCGTGGCGGGTGGCTCAGTCCGACAATTCAGCGATTCTCGGCAGATCGCCTAGCCCCTGCATCCGGAAGACTCGCAAGAATCGGTCGGTGGTCGAATACTCGGTTTCGGCCGCCGGGGCCCCTTCGGCGCGGCGGCCGACGACCAGTTCGCGTCGCACCAAGCGTCCCAGCAGCGACGCGCTCGGCGCGCCACGGGCGGCTTCGATCTGGGCCGTGGTGATCGGTTGCCGGTAGGCCACGAGCGCCAGCACCTCGAGGCTCTCGGGCGAGAGCCGCGCCGACTTCACGCGGTTTTGGAAGCGGCTCTCCAGGCGGGCGTGCTCCGCCCGCAGGCCGAGCCGGTAGCCCGCGCCGGTCTGCTCGATCGTGAGCGGCGAGCCGTCGCGCTCGTAGCGTGCGTTGAGCTCGTCGACCGCCTGGCTCACCTCGTCCGGCGAGACGTCACGCATGGTCGAGGCGAGCCGGGCGCCGCTGAGCGGCTCGCCGTCGTCGCGGCCGACGAACAGCAACCCCTCGACGATGCTCCGCGGGCTCACGCCGTCGAACGACTCGTCGGCGCCGGCAGGCGAGCCGGGCGACGCCCCCGACGACGGATCGGGAGCGGAGGCCGACGGCGCGCCGAGCATGTGCGCAAACGCCGCGGTCAGCCGCCCGATCGACAACGGGGCGGCGGCGCTCTTCGGGTCTTGTTCGGCTTGCTCGCTCACGGAGCGGAGCATACGGCAAGCAGGGAGGAGGGCGAATCCCAATCTCGGCCGGGCCTGCTGGGTCCGCTGTAGGGACCGCCCTCCGCGGCGTTCCGGCCCTTGCGGATCGTTATCGAGCACGAGCGCGTGTGCCCGGGGCTGGACCGCCACGGAGGGCGGTCCCTACAGCGGTCGTGGGAAAGGATGCCGCCGCGCGTGCTAGCGTCCGCGCAGCGCCCGGTCGATGTCGCGCTGCATGTCCTTCTTCTTGAGCGACTCGCGTTTGTCGAACGTCTTCTTGCCGCGGCACAGGCCCAGCAGCAGCTTCGCCCGGCCCTCTTTGAAGTAGAGCTTCAGGGGCACGAGCGTGAGGTTCTTCTCGTACGCCCGTGCGGCGAAATTGGCGACCTCGCGTTTGTGCAGCAGCAGCTTGCGGCGACGCTTGGGCTCGTGGTTCAGGTCGTTGGCGTTGCGGTACTCCTCGATATTGCACCCGACGAGCCACACCTCCCCCTTGTCCATGCGGCCGTAGGCCTCGTCGAGCGAGACGTGCCCCTCGCGCAGGCTCTTGACCTCGCTCCCCACGAGCACGATGCCGCACTCCAAGTGGTCGAGCACTTCGTACTCGTGCCGCGCCTTGCGATTGCTGCAGATCGTCTTCTCGTTGGGATCGTCGTCCTTCTTCTTCGCTTTGCCGTTCTTCTTAGCCGTGGCTTGGTTTCCTTGTGCGAGCGGGTGGGGCGTATCTCACGCCGGGAGAGCAGCAGGAAGTATAGCGGCTCGCCCACGAAAAAAGCGGGCCTCGGGGGCGTCGCCACCCCCGGGCCCGCTTATCAGATAATGTCCGAGGGCGATTACAGGTCGCTCTCGCTGATCGGCGGCAAGTTCCGGAAGACATGGATCGGCTCGCCAGGGCTCAGCAGCGCGGTGTGGTCGGCGGGGTAGAGACACTTGCGGCCGTTGGGGGTCATCAAGCGCTGGTAAACGTCGTAGTCCATGTCGGGGGTCAGCACTTTGACGTGGGTGTCGGCGAACACGACGTTGAACACGCCGGCCGAGTGATTACTCGCCGGGCGGGCGAACAGCGGGCGGTTGTCGTAAAACACGCCGCCCCCCGCGTCGTTGCTAAAGGCGACCTGGACATCGGGCGTGTCGTAATCGGCGTTGGGATCGCTGGTGTACGGCGTGGGATTGGCCACCCACACGATGCCGAGCTGCTGCTCACCGCCCTGCGAGGCGTTGTTGTCGGTCGGGTCGCCGAAGACGCCCGCCCACGAATAGAACCCCGACTGCGGCGACTCGAGCTCTTTGTGGTTGTTCTCTGAGAGCATGATGGTCGTGGACGCGCCGTCGCGCGGGTTCAGACGCGACTTGATGTCGCCAAACGACTTGTCGAAGAATAACCCGTTATCTTTGACGTCGCCGCCGCCGTTGTTGTTCAAGGCCATGTAATTGAGCCGGCCGAAAACGTCGGAGTAACCTCCCGAAGACGTGTACCAGTCCCAGCCGCCGGTGTTGGCCGAGTAAGTCGAGCCGGCCAGTTCGGGGTTCGAGGTGAGCTCCGTGTCCGCCGGGCACATCAGCACCTCGACGGGCCGGATCCAGCCCGTGCCCAGGGTATCGGCGTCGACCAAGTTGTCGTACAGGTCTTGCCGCTCGAGCTGGGGCATGATCATCGCGAGCCAGCTGACGCGTGAGGCGAGCTTGTCGTTGTCATCGGGTGTGCTGCCATCGCCGGGGTAGTTCTGCAACGCCACGGCGGACATGCCGCCGGTCGTGTCGACCTGCAAGTAGTCGCCGTTGCTGCGTTTGAGCGGCTGGACGTACCCGGGCAGCTGATCCTTGGCGCCCTCGTAGTTGAGCAACGCCTGACCGATCTGTCGCACATTGTTCGTGCACTGGGTCAGCTGCGCACTGGCGCGGGCGGCCTGCACGGCGGGCAGCAGCAGGGCGACCAGCATGCCGATGATCGCGATCACGACCAGCAGCTCGACCAGGGTGAAGCCGGCCACGCGGCGGCCGCGGGCGTCGCGTGTGTTTTGAGCGGTGCGCATGATTTTCATTCCGGTTGAGGCCCCTGTTCCGAGAGCATGGTCCGTAAAGGACGGGCATCAGCCGGACGAGCGCCGCCCGGGACGAGCGGGGGCGGCGGGACCGATACCGCTACATATTATGGCCGAAATCCGCAAACGACGCCAGCAATATCGCCGCCGAGGCCCAACAGTGCCGCCAAGCCTGCACCAGAAAGGCGCGAACCGGCGGGCGAAAGCCCCGACGCGGGTTATTCCGACTTGGGGGGGAGCGCTTCGAAGCTCACCACCACCGACACCTCTTTGCCGATCGCGTCGACGCCGCCGGTCATGCCGAACGACGTGCGGTCGACCACCGTTTGGCAGACAAATCCGACCCGCTCGCCTCCCCACGGGTCGGAGCCCTGGCCGACCAGCGCGATCGGCAGCGTCACCTTGTTGGTCACGCCGCACATCGTCATCGGGCCGGTTGCCTCGTACAGCGTGCGGCCCTCGTCGTCCGAGCCGATCGTGACCGACTCGCTCTTGAACGTGATCTGCGGGTTCTTTTCGGCGTGGAAGAAGTCGGGGTTCAGCAGGTGCTTGTCGCGGTCGGCGTTGCCGGTGTCGATGCTGCCGACCTCGATCGTCATCGCGAACGAGCACTCCTTCGGGTCGTCGGAGAGCGTGACCGCCCCCTCGGCCTTATCGAACATGCCGTAAGTGAAGCTGAAGCCCATGTGGCTCACGCTGAACACGACCGACGTGTGGGCCGGGTCGACCTGGTAGGTCTGGGCCACGGCCCGAGAAGGCGTCGAGGCGGCGAGGGCCAGAAGCAGGGCGATCATCGCGGCGTTTGGGCGGGGCATGGCGTGGTTCCTGGGAGCGGTGGTTGGCTGTGGCAGGCGGGGGGAACACCGGACGCCGGGCATTCTACCGTCGCGGCGGCCCGCGTCTCAACAACTTCTCGGGGCCACGCGAACAGGGTAGAATCGCACAGACCCGAGCCACGGCCCCGCCGACGGTCCTCACGACGATCGCGGCGCCCTTCTCCCCCGAGCGCAACCCCATGCCCACACCCGCCTTGCTTAGCACGATGACATTGCTGAGCGCGCCCCTCCTGCCGCCGCTGGCCCAGAACGTCCCCCAAGGGCGTTCGATCTTGATGATCTTCATCATCCTGATGCTGATGGCGCTCGTCGTGGCGGGGGCGATCTTCGTCTTCAGCTACGGCAAGCTGTGGCTCCAGGCGATGACCTCCAACGCCCCGGTCAGCCCGCTGACGCTGGTCTTCATGAGCCTGCGGCAGGTGAGCCCACGGACGATCGTCGACGCCCGCATCCAGGCGATGCAGGCCGGTGTGAGCGCCGACTCGAAGGGGATCAGCACCAAGAAGCTCGAGGCGCACTACCTGGCGGGCGGCAACGTGCCGCGCGTGATCAGCGCCATCATCGCCGCCCACCGGGCCGACATCGACTTGGACTTCGACCGCGCGGCGGCGATCGACTTGGCCGGCCGCGACGTCTTGGACGCCGTGAAGACGAGCGTCTACCCCAAGGTGATCGACTGCCCCGACCCGGAGAAGTCGCCCCGCACGACGCTCAGCGCCGTGGCCAAGAACGGCGTCGAAGTGAAGGTCCGCGCCCGCGTCACCGTGCGCACGAATCTCAAGCAGCTGATCGGCGGCGCCACGGAGGAGACGATCATCGCGCGGGTGGGCGAGGGGATCATCACCGCCATCGGCTCGGCCAAGGACGAGTTCGAGGTCGTCGAGAACCCCGACCGCATCTCCAAGGCGGTGCTCGACCGCGGCTTGGACGCGCAAACGGCGTTCGAGATCGTGTCGATCGACATCGCCGACATCGACATCGGCGAGAACATCGGCGCCCGCTTGCAGGTCGACCAAGCCGAGGCCGACACCCGCAAGGCCCAGGCCCTGGCCGAGAAACGCCGCGCCAACGCGATCGCCCACGAGCAAGAGATGAAGGCCGAGGTGGCGCTCAAGCGCGGCGACGTGCTGCTGGCCGAGGCCGACGTGCCACGCGCCATGGCCGAGGCGTTCCGCGGCGGCCGGCTCGTGATCCAAGACCCCGACGCCAGCGGGGTGAAGTGAGCGTGCTTTTCGCTCCCGGACGCCTTGCGTGCTGCTCGGCAGGGTGGTGACTCATTGAAAATTGCAAAGTGCAAATTTTCAATTTCAGATTTGCACTTTGCAATCTGAAATCTCTCCACACCACCGATTGCTCCTGACCCTCTTCCCCCGACCCCGCACTCTTCGTCTATGGCTTCCATCACGTTCTACGGCGCCGCGCGCACCGTCACCGGCTCCAAGTACTTGCTCGAAGCGGGCGGCTCGCGGGTGCTCATCGACTGCGGCATGTTCCAAGGCCTCAAGCGGCTGAGGCAGATGAACTGGGCCGGCACGCCGTTCGAGGCCTCGGAGGTCGACGCCGTGCTGCTCACGCACGCCCACCTCGACCACGTCGGCTACCTGCCGCGTGTGGTGAAGGAGGGCTACCACGGGCCGGTCTACTGCACCGGCGCCACGGCCCAACTGGCAGAGCTGATCATGCTCGACTCGGCGAAGATCCAGGAGTACGACGCCAAGTACGCCAACAAGAAAGGCTACTCGAAGCACAAGCCGGCGTTGCCGCTGTACGAGGGCCGCGACGTCCTGGAGACGGTCAAGCTCATCGAGGAGCGCTCGCGCGGCAAGTGGCACAACGCCGCCGGGCCGATCTGGTTCCGCTACCA
Organism: Pseudobythopirellula maris; assembly: GCF_007859945.1. Taxonomy (GTDB): domain Bacteria; phylum Planctomycetota; class Planctomycetia; order Pirellulales; family Lacipirellulaceae; genus Pseudobythopirellula; species Pseudobythopirellula maris. Next base: position 1,195,953 of record NZ_SJPQ01000002.1, read on the forward strand.
AGACGCCGGCCACCTGCTGGGGAGCAGCTCGATCGAGGTCGAGATCCGAGAGGCCAAAACGACTCGTTTGCTGTTCTCGGGCGACGTCGGCCGCTACGACGGCCCGCTCTACCACGACCCCCAGCCCGCCGTCGAGTGCGACTACCTGGTGTGCGAGAGCACCTACGGCAACCGCGAGCACCCGGAGGGCGACCTGCTGGAGTCGCTCCGCGAGGTGATGAAGCGCTCGCTCGCCCGCGGCGGGGCGGTGCTGATGGCGTCGTTCGCCGTGGGCCGCTCGCAGCAGTTCATTTACTTGCTGCAGCTGCTCAAGTGCGACCCGTCGCTGCCCGACTTCCCGATCTACCTCGACAGCCCGATGGCGTGCCACGCCAACGACATCTACGCCGCGCACCTCGAAGACCACGACCTCAGCGAGGGCGAGCTGTGCGGCGACCGGCCCGTGCTGGGCGGCCCGGCCGTGCACCTCTGCCGCAGCGCGGACGAGTCGAAGGCGCTCAACCACGTAAAGGGCCCGGCCGTGATCATCAGCTCGAGCGGCATGATGACCGCCGGCCGCATCCTGCACCACCTCAAGCACCGCCTGCCCGACCCGGCGACCACGATCGTGTTGGGCGGCTACATGGCCGAGGGGACCCGCGGCCGGTCGATCGAAGACGGCTCGAAAACCGTGCGGATCCACGGTCAAGACATCACCAACCGCGCGGCGATCGAGAAAGTGCCCGGCCTGTCGGGCCACGCCGACCGCTCGGGCCTCTTGCAATGGAGCGGGGCGATCAAGACAGCGCCCAAGCGGACGTTCCTCACCCACGGCGAGCCGGACTCGATGGACGCGTTCGCCGCGACGCTCAATTCGGATCGCGGCTGGGACGTGGCGTGTCCTGAGATCGGCGAGCGCTGCGAACTGGACTGAGAGCAGTTGGCGGCACGGCTTGAAAGGGCGTGGGGCGTCAGAGCGTGATTCGCCACGCCCTTTCAGGACGTGCCACGCGACCGCAACTTCTGGATGTGACTCAGGCAGATGCATCGACTACGATGCGTGCCTACACGCGGAAATTGCTCGCTCACTTGGTCCCGTCTGCAACGGAATCTATCGGATGACGCTAAGCTCCAAATACCTAGCAAGTCTAGCTGCATTTTCAGTCTTCGGCTCTTGCGTGTTTCTAAACCTCGACGGCTACCAAATCCACCTTTACTCCCCCTGGGGGCAAGGCGAGGTCACGGCGGAGCCTCCGAGCATCAACTGGGTTCATGGGTGGCCTGTTGGCTGTACTGTCCGTTCAAGCATCTATTCTGTCAACGCAGGCATGGGCGTGCCAGTGGCTAGTTTCACTGGAGATGCAGGGTCTTACTCACGTTGGCCGCTCGACAACTCACCGGCCTTCGTTCACAGCACTGCGGCCATGGTCGCAAACATTGTCTTTCTCGTTCTGGCCGTGCTGAGCACATTTATTGGTGCCGGGCGACTAGCAGACCGGTACGGTTGGCGGTTGAGATTCTCTACGCGAGTGCTGCTTCTGGTGATGACCATCGCATCTATCGGCGTTGTATTTCGTAACTACTTATTCGGTAGTCGAATGATTCTTGAAGCTGTTGCCGTCATGGTTGTCTTCATGGGCATTTGCCTTTGGGTCACAGCGATTGCTATAGAGCGGTTTTCGAATTGGTGTGGACGAGCGGGGAAGCGATTGGGGTCGTGGCGAGGAAGCCGAAGCAGGCAATGCGGTGCATTGTCGATGCAGGCTGACGAAGCAATGACGCCGATCGCGAGCCGAGCGTCTACACCAATGAGCAAACCGCTCTAGGCAATCCGAAGATCTCTCATCGCATTTATGGCAGTTATCGGCGTAAACTGCGACTCCGCCCAACTGACAAATGAGGCGTCGTCCTCGGCGTCGAACCGCTCTCAGCTACATACGTCGGCCTGAAACTTCAACGCTGATTCGGTCCATCCACATATGTGCAAAGGGGTCGGCGTCAAGAGCCTCGTTGCGATTCTCCAAGAAGCCCTTCCTGGGAAACCTGAACGGCGAGCCCGACTCGATGGACGCCCTGGCCGAGACGCTCCGCACGGAGCGCGGCTGGGACGTGCGCTGCCCCGAGCTGGGCGAGCGCTGCGAGCTGGAGTAGAATAGACCCGTATCCCAAGTTGATCCCCATTCTGTGACGCGAGATACGCATGCTACGGGTGAAGATCACATGCTATGTCTTGCTCATGGGCGTCGCGGTATGGATTGGCTCAAGAGAGACATTCGGCAAGATCTGGGTCGATGGTTTCGGCGCGGTCAATGGGATCGATGCCTTGCTTATGGCAAGCTTAGCTTGGTTTGCCGTTATGATCGTCCGGTCGGCGATCCACGATTGGAGCACGCACACTCACAAGAGTTGACGCCGCGCGAGCTTGTCCCGGACCGAGATCTTCTGGACCTGTGCGCTGCCCCGAAATGGGCAAGCGCTGCGAGCTCGACTCAAGCGGCCGAAGGCCGCGCGCGTATCCCCCTCCCCCAAGGGGGGAGGCCGCTTTAGCTAGCACTGGGGGGAGGGGGTCGGGTCTGAATCGGCTACGTCTCTCACCTGTGCCGTATCGTTCATAACCCGTTTGAACGCGAAAAGTCCCTATGCAAGCTATCGATCCCGCATCATGAACAAAGAAGCTCACCAGAAAATCATTGATCAGGGGCGAGGGTTTATCGATCTAGTGCTGGAGCCTCATGGGTTCACTTACGAGGTGCTCGATTGCGGCAACTCTTCCGGCGGCTACTTCACACAAGCCGCCTTTACTCGACCAGATCGTAGGCTCACTTTTTCTTACCGGTGGGCAATTGGCTGTGCCGTCTACCATTGCCAGGGCGAATCGACGTCACACGAAGCCTTGATGGAATATCTGGGCGTAGACCGACAGAGCGCGTATGTCTGGTTTGATCGCTCCGACCCGATGAGTGGATTTCAATCGCTTGCCAAAGACATTAGTGCTTACTTGCAGAGTTTCCTTACAGGCAGCGCTGATGATTTCACAAAGCTCATTCGCGAGTGCATGGAAAACAGGAAGCCGAACGGTTGACTAAGTGTGAAGTGTGTGCACGGAAAAAGTGAAGGTGCTTTTCAAGCACTGGTGAGAGACGTAGCCGATTCAGGCCCGACCCCCTCCCCCCAGTGCTAGCTAAAGTGGCCTCCCCCCTTGGGGGAGGGGGATACGCGCTACTTCAAGTAATACCGCACCGGCTCGCCGGGCGCCTCGACGCAGATCTCCAGGTGCCGCTTCACCGGCGACGCCTCGACCTTCTGCATCAGCACGTTCTCGACCTGGAAGATGCCCGAGTAGTCGTGCATGCAGGCGGTGATCAGCACCGGCTTGGTGGCGCCGCGTTCGATGCGCACCTTGTCGATCGCGTCGGCCGACAGCTTGTGCATGTCGCCCACGGCCGGCTCGGTGTGGAACTGGCCCACCAGCCGCGAGCGCCCCGAGGTCATGTCCGTGCCGTCGGCCACGAGCAGGACGCCAGCCTCGACCGAGTGGATCCGCTCGTGCCCCATGTGGCCGACGATCGCCTCGCGCACCAGCGAGCGGACCATCCACTGGCTGGCGATGTCGTCGGGGAAGAGCTTGGGCAGGTAGCGGTCGAGGAACCGGTCGGCCATCGCGGCGGAGTGCCACTCGTGGCTCTGCCGCGCGACGCCCATCCCCACGTCGTGCAGCAGCCCGGCGAGCACGAGCGCGATCTCGGCGTGCAAGACCGTGCCCGCCTCTTCGACCACGACCGACGGCTGCACGCCGCCGTCCAAGAGCCGGTGCAAGATCCGCAGGCTGTTGAGCGCGACGATGCGCATGTGGACCGGCCCGTGGTCGTTGTGCCGCATCCGCCGCACGGCGACCGAGTTGGCCCACTTCTGCATGACTTGCAGCTCGGGGTCGGTGAGGATCTCTCGGAGCAACGGCGTCCAGCGGTCTTGCGACTCCTCGATCAGCTGCTCGTCGAGCCGCTTGGCGGTCGAGCCGTACTTCTTGGGGTCGAAGGGCGAGCCCTCAAGCTCGGGGCGTTCGTCCATTAGGGTCGTTTCCGTCGGAATCATAGGGAACGGGGTTGGCCTGTCGGCCGGGCCGGTATTCTAAAGGCTAGCACGCGCGAGATCAGCGCCGGTCGGGGGAGTGGTCCGAATCGCATGGGGCCCAATACTCTGAATGACCAATGACCAAGCCCCAATGACCAATCAGGGCAGGAATCAACGATCATTGGTCATTGGGGCTTGGTCATTGGTCATTCCCGTGCGGCCCGGGACCAAACGCTCCCCAAACGCCGGTCGTCTTCTCAGCGGGGGCGCCTTAAAGTGGACGTTCCGAGCCCATACGAACGAGCTATGGCGCCCGAGCCGCGACCGTCAGGAAACGACCAATCGGCTGGCTGGGCCAACCGGTCGCTCCCTGACGGTCGCGGCTCAGCCCCCCACGAACCACCAATCACTCTTCCAGGCGCCAGATTCACCCATGGCCAACAAGCCCGACAAAGCCGTCTCCGATCCCGCCAAGAAGGACCCCGAGCCGCTCGACGTGGCCGAGGGCTTCTCGCTCGACGCCCACCACCCGGCGCTGCCGCCCGAGGTCGAGGCCAACCGGCAGGCGATCCTCAGCTCGCCGAGCTACCTGCTGGCCGAGCGCGACACGGCGTGGCTCAAGGAGGCCGAGATGCGGCCCGTGCGCATGCAGCTCGAGCTGCAGAAGACCGAGCTGCTGCTGCGGCGCCACAACATCGGATCCACGGTGGTGGTGTTCGGCGGCACGCAGATCGTGCCCCACGACGAGGCCGAGGCGAACCTCGCCCAGGCGCAGGCGGCCCACAAGGCGTCGCCCGACGACAAGCATTTAGCCCGCGCCTTGTTTCGCGCCCAGCAGAAGCTCGAGAACAGCGACTACTACGAGCAGACGCGCGAGTTCGCCAAATTGGTTTCTTCGCGTTGCCAGATCGACGGCAAGTGCGAGTTCGTCATCACCACCGGCGGCGGCCCCGGCGTGATGGAGGCCGCCAACCGCGGCGCGTTCGAGATCGGCGCCAAGTCGATCGGTCTGAACATCGAGCTGCCGCACGAGCAGGAGCCGAACCCCTACATCACGCCCGAGCTCTGCTTCCAGTTCCATTACTTCGCGATGCGGAAGTTCCACTTCATCCTGCGCGCGGCGGCGTTGGTGGTCTTCCCCGGCGGCTTCGGCACCTTGGACGAGCTGTTCAACACGCTCTGCCTTCGCCAGACCGGCCGCATGCAAGCGATCCCGATCATCCTGTACGGCCGCAAGTACTGGGAGGGCGTGATCAACTTCCGCACGCTGGCCGACGAGGGGGTGATCGCCGACGAGCACATGGAGCTGATCGACTACGCCGAGACGCCGCAGGAGGCTTGGGAGATTATTGCGAAGTTCCACGGCGTGGCGTGAAGCCACGGCCCGCGCTCTCTTCGAAATGTTGCACCGCTTAGGCACAAGGATTACGCTGCTGAATGCTCCCCCGACGGTCACTTGTCCGTCACGCTTAGCCGCTACACAAACCGAGGTAGGTCTCATGTTCCGCGTGTTGTTTGCAGCGGTGTGGTTCCTGGTGGCGTGTGGGGGTGAGACGCTCGCCTCTCAGATCTGGGGGACCGATTTTGGCTCGCGCGGCACGAGCCACTCGGCTAAGCAGGTCGACCACGCCACCGGCGACGTGCTGCGGATCGTCACCGTGCCCGGCGATGTTTACGTCCAAGCGGTGCGAGACCTCGCCTCGGACCCGGCGCGGACCCCCGGCGTGATCTGGTCGGTCCACACTGGGTTTCTTGCGGGCAACGTGCTCGTGGAGTTCGATCCTAACCGGGCGAAACAGCTGAGCGTTGTCGCAATCGACGCGGACGAGACCATCCTGAGCCTGGCCATCGATCCGCTGACCGGCCGCTTCTACGGCGCCTCGTCGCTGAACCTGTACGAGATCCAGCCCACGACCGGCGTCGCGCAAGCGATCGGCGCCACCCAGGCCGACGTCTCGATCGGTCTGGGCTTCGGGCTCGACGGCGTGCTGTACGGCATCGACTCTCTGCAGAGGCTGATGACCGTCGACACCACGAGCGGCGCGACGACTCTTGTCGCCGAGCTCACAGGCGGCACATTGACGGACCTCGCCGCGCGCCCTGAAGACGGCGTGCTGTACGGCCTCGGGACGAACAGCCAGTCGTACTCGCTGTTCACGATCGACCCGGCCACGGCCGAGGCGACCTGGGTTGGACAATCGGTCGGGCGCAACAGTGGAATCGCCTTCACCGGCGTGCCGGAGCCGGGCGCCGTGGCGATCGCGGCCGTCGCCGCCGTGGGGATGCTCGGTCGCTTTCGCGGGCGCCGCGATCGGCGCCCGGCGGCGCTTTCGTTCGAGCGACGGGCGCGCCGGGCATAGATTCCGGTCACGGTTCAATCCGTGACGCTTCCCATCCGTTTGCTTCGCCGCTCGCTGGGGGCGCTGATGCGCCGAACAAACATGGGGGTGATGTGGCGTGAGCGCTTGCGTTTCGGCATATCCAACCTTTTCACTTGTTTGCTTACGCGTGCGATGCGTGATACGATCCCGACGCAGGGGCAAGCCGCTTAGAAAAGGAACTGTCTAATGCTCCGCAGCCTGTTTGTTGGGATCGCTCTCTGCGTTTTTCTATTGCTCGGCTCTTCGAGCCACGCATCGCAGTTGTGGGGAGGTCGAGGACCAATCAGGGTTGATCCCCACTCCGGCGCCACGCTGGGCGCCGTTGGCGGCTTCAACACCAATTGGCTCGACGCCGCCTCCGACCCGGTCCGCTCGCCGGCAACCTTTTGGGGGATCGATTACGTCGAGAATCGACTCGAAGAGTACGACCCCAATCGAGACAAGCTGCTGAGGACGATCGACGCGGACGACGCCGATCCTATCAGGTCCATCGCGATCGATCCGTCGAGCGGGCTGCTCTACGCGGCTTCGGAGACGACTCTCTACCGATTCGATCTCGGCACGGGCATGCAAGAAACCGTCGGCGCGCTGAGCAGCGATGTGACCAAGTCGATCGGCTTCAGCGCCGGAGGCGAGCTGTACGGATTCACGAGCGGGAACCAGCTCGTTGCGATCGACAAGTCGACGTCGATCGCCTCGAGCGTGGCGACGCTCGGCTTGCGACGGGTCGAAGACTTTGCCGCCCGTCCTGAAGACGGCGTCGTCTACGGGATCGCCTACACCGACCTCAGCTACCAACTCGTGACGATCGACCTCGCGGCTGGCGACTTCGAGTACGTGGGGCCTTCGATCGTCCGCCCCAGCTACCTGGCGTTTGTTGGCGTGCCCGAGCCAGCTGCTGTGTCGCTTCTGCTCGGCTTGGCCGGTGGCGTGCTGCTGGTCCGCCGGCCTTGAGTGCGACGCAGACCTGGTGCGGCCAACTCCTGCCACCGCCCCTCAACCGGTGGTTGCTTGTCGCCGCGCGCCATTTCAGAATGGCGAGCGACAACTCTCTGCGGCAGGCGATCCTTCTTCCTGTTGAGCTATCCCTATGAAGCGTTGCTTGGTTGCGTTTCTCTTGTTTTGCGGGCCGCTCGTGGCCGGCGCCGAGCCGATCACGGTCGCCATCTACGACCACTCCGACGGCTCGTCGAAGGGCCCCAAGAACCTGGCCGCCATCCTCACGCCCGAGGCGGGCTTCGCCTGCGAGCGTGTCTCACCGCAAGCGATCCGCGACGGCGCGCTCGACGGCCGCGACGTGGTGATCGTGCCGGGCGGCTCGGGCAGCAAGCAATCGAAGATGCTCGAGGGCGCCGGACTCGACAAGATCCGCGGCTTCGTCGAGGCGGGCGGCGGCTACGTCGGCATCTGCGCCGGCTCGTACCTCGCCTCGAGCGAGTACGACTGGTCGCTGCGGTTGATCAACACACGCGTGCTCGACCGCAAGCACTGGGCTCGCGGCACGGGCATGGTCACGCTCGCCCTGTCGGAGCGCGGCAAGCAGTTGCTGGCGGCCGACGCCGACAAGATCGACGTCTATTACGGCCAGGGGCCGCTGCTGGCGCTCGCCATCGAACCGGGCCTGCCCGCTTACGAGCCGCTCGCGCTGTACGACACGGAGATCGCCAAGAAGGGAGCGCCCGAAGGGGTGATGCGCGGAACGACGGCGATCGCCAGTGCTCCGTACGGCGAGGGCCGTGTGATCTGCTTCAGCCCGCACCCGGAAAAGGCCGCCGGGCCGAATGGGCTGATCCTGGCCGGCGTGCGGTGGGCGGCCAACGAGCCGTGAGCGGCGCGCCCTCGCCCGCCCGCGGCCGCCCGCCTAGAATGCGGGGATGGGCGAACGCACGAATCTTGACTCCCGCCGCCCGTGGGCGGCCTGCGCCCTGGCCGCGCTGTTTGCGATCCTGACGCCGCTCGTGGCGACCGCCGAAGAACCGGCCAACCCGATCGACGCCAACCCGATCGATGGCGCCCGCGCCTTCGGCTACCTCGAAGCGCTCTGCGAGTTCGGCCCGCGCCCGAGCGGCAGCGAGGCGATGCTCGCGCAGCGTGACTACGTCGTCGAGCATTTCGAGTCGCTCGGCGCCGAGGTCGAGCTGCAGAAATTCCGCGCGAAGAACCCGCTCTTCGGTCGCCAGGACGGGCAGCTCCGGCAGGTCCGCATGGCGAACGTCGTCGCCCGCTACCAGCCGGAGAAGAAGGAACGCGTGCTGCTGTGCGCGCACTACGACACCCGGCCGCTGCCGAGCATGGACCCCAACCCGCGTGTCCGCGCTACGGGCCGCTTTATCGGCGCCAACGACGGCGCGAGCGGCACGGCGTTGCTGATGGAGCTCGCGCACCACCTCGAGGAGTACGACGGCCCGATGGGCGTCGACCTCGTGCTGTTCGACGGCGAGGAGCTCGTTTACATCGACCCCACCACGCCGTGGGGCAAGGGCGACCCTTACTTCTTGGGCAGCAACTGGTTCGCGCAGCAATACAAACGCCGCAAAGACAACTCGTGGGATTACCGCTGGGGCGTGCTGCTCGACATGGTCGGCGACAAAGACTTGCAGATCTACCAAGAGGTCCACAGCTTCCGCTGGAAATCGACCCGCCCGCTCGTGCAAGAAATCTGGGGCACGGCGGCGAGGCTCGGCGTGGAGGAGTTCGTCCCCCGCACCAAGCACTTGGTAAAAGACGACCACCTGCCGCTCAACCAGATCGGCAAGATCCCCACGATCGACCTGATCGACTTCGACTACCCGCATTGGCACACCGAGGCCGACACGCCGCGCCAGTGTTCGGGCGAGTCGCTCGCCAAGGTCGGTTGGGTCGTCTGGGAGTGGCTCGGCGAGCTGCGTCCGGCCCCCGCGGAATGACCCCACCATCCCGACCCAATCCCCCCTGTCCTATGCAAGTCGGCGGAGCCCTCATCTCGTTGTTGCTGCTGGGCGTGTCGGGCGCGTTGATCGACTCGCACCTCAGGCAGTGGCGCGCCGTCGTCGCACGGCACGCGTCCGAAGCGACCGAGACGCGGTTCTTCCGCCGCCGCCACCGGCGTCGGCTGACCGCCAGCACGCTGATCGGCGTCGCCGGGGCGATGATCGCCGTTTGGCCGTTGGTGCCGACCACGCCGCTGGCCGTGATCGCTTACCTCGCGCTGCTATCCGCCGCGGCTTCGGTGATCCTGGCGCTCGGGCTGTTCGACGCGGCCGCCTCGGCCAAGTACTATGGCGCGCGCAACCGCAAAGAAGCCGCCGCCGCGATCGACCAGCTCAAACGCCACGCCGACGAGGTCCGCAAGCAACGGACTGACAGCGACGATTAGCACCGAGCGGACGCCCGATCCGATCGGTTCCCACGGAGGGAGTGACCAATGGCCCCAGGTTACGCTGCAACTGACCGCTTGAAATCGACCACGCCATGGACCCCCTGCGTTTCGCAATCGCCGCCGTGCCGCTCGCGGCCTACCTGCTGCTGGTGGGGCTGGTGAACATGCGCCGGCGGCCGATGCTGGTGACCGGCGCCAACGACCTGGCGGCGCTGGGCGCCGCGGCGAGCGGGCTGGCGTTTGTCGGACCGATCGAGCTGTTCCGCCCCGCCGCGGCGACCGAGGCGCTGGGCGACGCGATCTGGGTCACGCTGCTGGTGCTCTACTGGCTGTGGGTGTCGCTCGGCGTGATGCTCGCGCGGCCGCGGCTGGTGGTCTACAACGCCACGAGCGACGAGCTGCGGCCCGCGGTGGCCGAGGCCGTCGCGCAGCTCGACCCCACCGCGCGGTGGGCCGGCGACTCGCTGGTGATGCCCAATCTCGGCATCCGCTTGCACCTGGACGGCTTCGACCTGATGAGCAACACGTCGCTTGTGAGTTCGGGCGGCAAGCAGAGCCTGGAGGGTTGGGCGAAGCTGGGCAAAGCGATGCGTCGCTCGCTCCGGTCGATCGAAACCACCCCCAATCCGCGCTCGGGCGGCTTCCTGCTGGCCGCCGCTTTGCTGATGTTCCTCTCGGTGTGGGGGCTGGCGGGCGACCCACAGCAGGTGGCTGTGGCGCTCGACCAGCTGTTTGGTTTTTGAGCAACCAGGCCCCAAAAGCGTCTCGCTCGCCCTGAAAAAACGCCTTTTATGCATGCGTCACCGCGCAACCACTTGCCCGCATAAAGGTTACGCCCGTTCAATCCCGTCGTGATTCGGGCCCGCGGATCCCGCATATCCCCCGCTCCCGGATTTGCTGAAACACTTCGTCGGATGAGCCGTAATAGCTTTACGCTGCGGGGGTTCCGCCGCGGACAAGGGCGATCTAAACTCTGTAGCTTGCCTCGATGACCGGATGAGCCGCCCGCCCTTCACGGCGTGGCCCTTCGATCGCAAGACGCCCGACTCGATGCGTCTCCCACCGCCGACGCTCTCCCTCGAAGCTTTAATACGACGACCCCCCTATGCCCGATCGGGATGCCGCTGTGTCGACGGATTCGCTTTCCTACTTGTCGCAAGACCACGCCACGCGCGACAGCGCTACGGGCTTCTCGACCGAAGGTCTCGGCGCCGCGCAAACGCTGGTCGACGTGCTCCGCGAGCGCGCCGCCAACGAGCCTAACCACATGGCGCTCGAGTTCCTGGGTGACGGGCACTCGGCCGGCGAAGACGACCAGGCCTTCACCTACGGTCAACTCGACCGCCGCGCCCGGGCGATCGCCGCCAAGCTGCGGCTCGAGCTCGAGCCGGGCGACCGGGCGATGCTTGTTTACCCGGCGGGCCTCGACTTCGTCTCGGCCTTCGTCGGCTGCCTGTACGCCGGCGTCGTGGCCGTGCCCGCCACGCACCCCAAGCCGCGGCGCCCGATGCCGCGCATGAGCCGCATCGCCGAAGACAGCGGCGCGCCGGTCGTCCTGACCACCAGCCGCACCTTCGAGGCGATCGACTTCGACCAGCAAGACGAGGCGGTCCGCGCCCTGCACTGGATCGAGACCGACTCGCTCGGCGTCGCCAGCGACGAGCCGCTCGCCTCGACGCACGAAGACTTCAGCCCCACGTTCGACGACCTCGCCTTCCTGCAATACACCTCCGGCTCGACCAGCGAGCCGAAGGGCGTGATGGTCTCGCACGGCAACCTGGCCGCCAACCTGTGGGCCATCCGCCGCTCGTTCGGCATCGACGAGGCGCTGGCCGACGGCGCCGAGCCGAACGCCGTGTTCTGGCTGCCGGCCTACCACGACATGGGCCTGATCGGCGGCGTGCTCACCCCGCTGTTCGTCGGCGGCACGAGCGTGCTGATGTCGCCCGCCGCGTTCCTGCAGCGCCCCGTCCGCTGGCTGCGGGCGATCCAGAAGTACCGCGCCACGATCAGCGGCGCCCCCAACTTCGCTTACGAGTACTGCGTCCGGCGCATCTCGGCAGACGACCGCGCCGGCCTCGACCTCGGCACGCTGCGGCTCTCGTTCTGCGGCGCCGAGCCGGTGCGGGCCGACACGCTCCGCGACTTCGCCGACGCGTTCGAGCCGTACGGCTTCAACCCGCGCGTATTCTACCCCTGCTACGGCCTGGCCGAGGCGACCCTGCTGGCCGCCGGCGGCGAGCACGACCAGAACCCCACCCTGCTGTCGGTCGACCGCCAGGCGTTAGGTGAGAACCGCGTCGTCGCGCCCCGCTCCGAGGCCTCGCAAGAACTCGTCGGCTGCGGCTCGGCCCCGAGGCACCACCGGCTGCTGATCGTCGACCCGAAGACGCTCCGCGCGTTGCCCGAGGGCGTGGTTGGCGAGATCCTCGTGCAAGGCCCGTCGGTCGCCCGCGGCTACTGGCGCCGCGAAGAGACCAACGACGCCACCTTCCGCGCGCGGGTGCCGAACGAGCCGGGCGTGTGGCTGCGGACCGGCGACCTCGGCTTCCTGCACGGCGGTCCCTCGAACGACGCCGCCTTGAGCGGGGCCCCCGAGCTGTTCGTCACCGGCCGACTGAAGGACGTGATCATCCTCCGCGGCCGCAACCACTACCCGCAAGACATCGAGCAGACCGCCGAAGACGCGCACCCCGCCGTGCTGCCCGGCGCCGCCTTCCTCGTGGACGAAGAGACCGACCCGCGGCTGGTCGTCGTCTGCCAGGTCGACCGCACCTGCGAGAAGACCGAACACCCCCGCGTCGCCCGCGAGATCCGCTCGGCCGTCGTCGAGCGCCACGGCATCGACCCGTCGGCCGTGGTGCTGATCCGCATGGCCACGCTGCCGATCACCTCGAGCGGCAAGGTGCAACGCAGCTTGTGCCGCGAACGCTACCTGGCGGGCGACCTGCGCGACGTTTACGTGATGAAGATCGAGGCCTCGCGGCCGGCCAAGGCCGACGTGGCCGACATGGCCCGCGCCGACATGGCCCGCACCGCCGTGGCCGGCGCGAGCCAGCTGCCCGACTCGGCCGAGGCGGTCGAAACCTGGCTGATGGCGTGGCTCGTCGAGCGGCTCGACCTGTCCGAGACCGAGGTCTACCGCGACCGCCCGTTCGCCGAGCTGGGCGTCGACTCGGTCGCCGCCGTCGAGCTGAGCGCCGAACTCGAAGAGGCCTTTGGCGTGGAGCTCTCGCCGATCGTCGCCTGGAACCACCCGACGCCCGCCTCGCTGGCCGAGTACCTCGTTTCCGGTCGCCATGCCCAAGAGGCCGACGAGCCGGAGCTGACGCTCGAAGCCGCCAGCACGACCGCCGGCCCCGACGCGGCCGCCACGGGCGACGCCGAACTCGACTCGCTGCTGGCCGAGATGGAGAATCTCAGCCCCGAAGAGGCCGCCAAGCTGCTCTCCGGCGAGGAGTGAACCTCCCGTCTTGCTTTATCCCCCTCCCCGGCAGGGGGAGGGGCTAGGGGAGGGGGCCGAACCCTGGCACACGGGCCGCCTCCCCCCCGTTGCCCTAGGCGCGCGACCCACTCCTCACAGAGGAGGTCCGCCTAGCAACCCGCTATTATTAGTAGGAACGTGTGCAGGGCAGCTGCGAGGGCGCCAAATACCCCCGAACCGAAAGACGGCCCGATGGATGAGATCACAATCATCGAGGCCGATCTCGCCCACGAGGACCACCAGCTCTGGGTCCTCGCCATGGAGGACGCCTACGCCGCCGACCCGCTCGGCAACGGCGGCCCGATCGACCCGGAGGCCCGCGAGCGGCTGCTCGGCGCCCTCGCCGCGCACCCGACGACGATGATCTGGCTGGCGATGCGGGGCGGCACGAACGCCGCCAAGCCGGTCGGCATCGCCGTCTGTTTCCTCGGGTTCTCGACCTTCGCGGCCAAGCCGCTGATCAACGTCCACGACCTGTCGGTCATCGAGGCGTGCCGCGGCCGCGGCGTCGGCCGCCAGCTGCTCGCCGCCGTGGCGGCCAAGGGCCGCGAGTTGGGCTGCTGCCGGCTGACGCTCGAGGTGCTCGAGCACAACCCGGCCCGCCGCCTCTACGAGTCGGCCGGTTTCAAGCAAGCGACCTACGCCGAAGACGCGGGCGGGGCGCTGTTTATGATGAAGCCGCTTTAGGGGTGGCGTAGTGACTTCGTTAGAGCGCACTACTGGTAGCCGTAGCGTCGTTATCGCCTTTGCGACGCCGAATCACACCGCCCACACGCCAAGCATCAGTGCGATTCGCACGAGAGCTGCCCGCCAAGGCCGGGCGCCATGTGCACGCGGTAGCGCGGCATGTTGCGTGCAGGCGCGTTCTCTCTGATTCGCATGGCCACAGCGAGCGTGGCCATGGCGCCCGTCTCGAGCCGCCCCGTGGGTAACCAAGTGGTGCTCCACTTGAAGAGCGGAGGGTGGCGGGGGCGCACCCGTGAGGGAAGCCCCCGGGCCAGCGAGACCCGGTTTGTGGCGCACGGGGGCTTCCGCTGCGCGGTGCGCCCCCGCCACCCCGGCGGCCTGGTGCGAATCGCATGAATGCTTGGCGTGTGGGCGGTGGGCTTCGACGTCGACACGGTGTAAAGCAGCATTAAGACTAGCCGGGCGCCAATGGCGCACGTCTCGAGCCGCCCCGTGGATAACCAAGTAGTGCTCCACTTGAAGAACGTGGGTGGCGGGGGCGCACCCGTGAGGGAAGCCCCCGGGCCAGCCGAACCGAGTCTCCACATCACGGGGGCTTCCGCTGCGCGGTGCGCCCCCGCCACCCCGACGGCCTGGTGCGAATCGCATGAATGCTTGGCGTGTGGGCGGTGGGATTCGATGTCGATACGACGAAAGTAGCGCTACGACTAGTGGTAATGCGTTCTAGAGCCGGGTGCTCGGCGGTTCCTCAAACCGCAGGCCGATCACGCTGCGCCTGACAGCGCAACCGCGCAAGAACATCCTCACAAGAGGATGGTAATCACCCGCCAACCCGAACCTGACGTGCGCTCACGGGCAGTCCGGTTGGCAAGGCAGAATCAACGCAACGTGGATGGCCGTCGGGCGCAGCCTTACCTGCGCACTATCCCCACCACAGCAGCAGGACGCCGATCACCGCGACGGCGATCGTCCACCAACCAACCGCTCGGATGCGACCCGACGTCGAGCCGGCTCGCCAGCCCGCTTCACGTTCGGCGTCGGTGATCCAGTAGCCGCACGCCGGGCAGGACTCGGCTTCGGCGTGAACTTCGACGCCGCATTCGGGGCAGTCGAAGCTGTCGTCGTCGGGTTCGTCCGGCCAGTCGTCGTCGTAGCTCATCATGCACTCCCGTTGGCGGTGGAGGTCGTGAGCCGGGCGCCATGGCGCCCGGCTCAATCGCCAGCGGCCCGCTTAGGCGGGTCGAGCGAGAGGTCGTACTTCTTGTAGTAGCCTTCGATCTCTTCGAACAGCGGGTCCTTGGCGGCCCCAAAGACATAGTCGCCGGGCCGGGCCGTCGGGAGCCGGAGCAGCGGGTGATCGACCTCAGGCGTCTCCAGCCCCTCCTCGCGACGCCGCTTGAGGAGGGCGAAGTACCAGACCGGCACGAGGCTAAAAGGAGTGTGCTTGAAGGGCGCCCACGGCGTCCTGTGCCCGCCGTCATCGAAATTGTTGCAGTGGTAATCCAGGGCGGTGACAAGGGCGTCTCCCAGCCGATCGGGCGCCCGCCAATGATCGACGATCCCCTGGAACGGGCCGAGGTCGCGCCGCTCGAGGTAGTCGGGAAGTTCCCAGGCGGGCCGCATTACCCCTTCGCGGAACATCCGGACGCAAAACGACTCGAAGTGCGCCTCGCCGCAGTCGCTGCCCGACCAGAAATCGACGCCCCCCTCAAGCAACTCGGGCAGTTCAATTATCCGGCGCCAAGCCTCCGACAAATCGCGATGCCACCCGTGTTGGCTCGATTGATACGCGTGGCAGAGGGCCGAGGCGTAGTCGGCTAATACGAAGCGGAGAAGAATCGCAGGATATAAATCGTTTCGTTCGATCGCGGCTAGCCGCGCCGCCACTCCGAATTTAGCGCTCCACATGTGGTGCTGCAAGGCTTGGTCAATGAGCCCCCATCCGCCAGGGGCGCCATCGATCACTCCCACTTCTCCAGTCAGGCCATAACGCTCGGCGATTGTACTACACTTATGGCCGATTACAGCAGATGAACGGGGGTCGACTTTGCTCCCGTACTTCCGCATTCGTCTAACAGCACCATCTACAATTCCGGAAAGGCCGTCCGGATACTTGGTGAGACACTCTTGCGTATGTTTGACTTGGTCGTTTACGAGAGCGTCTACAGGCATGATGTCGTATGTGTTGATTGTTAATCTGACCCGAACGTTGCCCTGAAACTCATCCGGGCGCCATGCCCACGCGGTAGCGTGAGCATGTTGCGTGCAGGTGAGTTTTCTCTGATTCGCATGGCCGCGACAAGCGTGGCCATGGCGCCCGTCTCGAGCCGCCCCGTGGATTACCAAGTGGTGCTCCACTTGTAGAACGGAGGGTGGCGGGGGCGCACCCGCCAGGGAAGCCCCCGGGCCAGCGAGACCCGGTTTGTGGCGCACGGGGGCTTCCGCTGCGCGGTGCGCCCCCGCCACCCCGACGGCCTGGTGCGAATCGCACGGATGCTTGGCGTGGGTGGCGGCCGGGTGGCGGCGGTTCATCAGCGGGTGTGGCGTAGCCACGTTGCCCAGGCGCGATGTCGCGCTTCGCTTGCGTCAGGCCGGTCGTTTCAGTGGCCAAGAATAATCTTGCGCGACTTACGCCGTTTTGGCGTCGCCGTTTTCTCGCCGCAAACCGTGCCCCGCCATGCCGTTAGAACAAAGTCGCGAGTGGCCAAGAATCGCTGCTGCGCGCGCGGCCAAAAGCGATTGTCGAAATTAGGTGAATCGCCCGTTACAAAGATAATTGGGCGCCGCAGGGGGTGCGTTCATCGCCGCGCCGCTGCGTTCTTGCGGACAACGGGCCGCTTTCGAGCCGCCCGCATGCGTTTTTCAGGCGCGACAGGCGCCGCAGCGCTGTGCGAGTTTTTCTGGCGCAAACTCACGGCGCGAAATCGAAACTACTTTTGGCCGCCTCCGGGCGCTGACGCTTGCGGCTCGCCCAAGCCTCCCTGTGCTAGCACCGGCAGAATCTCAGCTTGACCCGTTCTGGCGATCCGGAGCATCATGCTCGCCATCCAACCAAGGAGGTTTGGCGGAGCGGCTGCGCGCTCCGGACAAAACAACCACGCCTATGCACAGGGAGGCGCATGCCATGAAACGCGACATCGATCTCACGCGACAAATCCTGCTCGACATCGAGGGCCAAGGCTCCGACTGCGCCACCGCCGCCCTGCGGCCCGGTGTGGCGGTCGACGCCCAGGAGCGGGTCCGCTACCACCTGCGGCTGCTGATCGACGGCGGCCTGGTCAAGGAAGTCGACCGCACGACGGCCGGCGTGCCGTGTGTGCGGCTCACACACGCCGGGCACGAGTTCCTCGAGCTGGCCCGCGTCGAGTCCCGCTGGGCCGACGCCAAGCGCGTTTGCCTAGACCAGACGGGCGGCCTGAGCCTGACGGTGATCAAGTCGGTGCTGGTGCGCTGGAGCGTCGACGCCACGGCCGTGGAAGACCACCGCACGCCGCGCCGCTGGCGCCGGCCGGCTTACGTGCGGCCCTACTCGACCGGTGTCGAGAGCCGCTACGTCGAGACCTCCCCGTACACGGCGCGGCCTTACGCCACGCGCACCTGGTACGAGCCGGAGACCGTGGTCGACGACGACCTGCGCCTGGTGCGCAGCCGCGAGACGTACCGCACGCCGTACCGCGAGCGCTACCACTGGTCGACCCCCGAGACCAACGGCTACGCCTACCCGACCGAGCTGAACGGCCACGCCGATGACTCGCTGCCGATCTACGTCGTGTGAGCCACGAGCCGCAACAGGACATCCTCCGAGGGGCGTCGGTCGCGAGACCGGCGCCCCTTTTTTAGTTGGCGGGTCGCGAGATCTCGTGGGCGAGCCGCAGGCGTTAGCGCACGGAGCTGTTGGCGCGCCGGTAAGTAGCGCCAGCCGCTCCGTGCGCTGACGCTTACGGCTCGCCACCGCGGCGCGGTAGACTGGCGCGTTATGCAGCTGGCGATCATCCATTACCACCTGAACCGCGGCGGCGTGGCGCAGGTGATCCAGAACCACCTGGGCGCTCTGGCCGCCCAGCCGGCGGAGCGCCGGCCCGTGCGGGTGCTGATCGTCCACGGCCCGGGGCGCGACGCCTGGCCGGAAGAGGTCGTGCCGGGCGGGGCGCCGTTCGCGATCGACTACGCCGAACTGCCGGAGCTGGCGTACGACGCCGAGCCGCGGGCCGACGCCGACCGGCTCGCCGCGGCGCTCGGCGCGGCGCTGGCCGCCGAGGGCTTCGATCGCAACGCCACCGTGCTGCACACGCACAACCACGCCCTCGGCAAGAACGCCTCGCTGCCCGGGGCGCTCGCCCTGCTGGCCGGCGAGGGATGGCGCCATCTGTTGCAGTGCCACGACTTTGCCGAAGACAACCGGCCGGAGAACTACCGGCATCTGGCCGAAGCGCTCCAGGCCGAATCCCTGAAGGCGGGGGACCCGCACAGGCTCGGCGCCAAGCTCTACCCGCAGGCGCCGCAGATCCACTACGCCACCCTCACCGAGCGCGACGCCGCGGTGCTGGCCGAGGCGGGCGTGGCGGCCGAGCGGCTTTCGGCGTTGCCGAACCCGGCGGCGGGGTTGGGATCGCTGCCCTCGCAGGCGGAGGCGCGGGGGCCGGTCTTCGAGAAACTCGGCCTGCCTGCCGAGGCTCGGCTGGTGGTTTACCCGGTGCGCGGGATCCGGCGCAAGAACCTGGGCGAGATGCTGCTGCTCGCGGCGCTCGCGCCGAGCGACACCTGGTTCGCGGTGACCCTGGCGCCGAAGAACCCGGTGGAGCTCTTGTCGTTCGACCGCTGGCGGCGCGTCGCTGAGTCGCTCGGCCTGCGTTGCCGATTCGACACGGGGGGCGCCTACGGCGTTGGGTTCCACGACGCCCTGGCGGCGGCCGACGCGATCGTCACCACGAGCATCGCCGAGGGCTTCGGCATGGTGTTCCTCGAGGCGTGGCTCGCCGGCAGGCCGCTCATCGGACGCGACCTGCCCGAGATCACCCGCGAGTTCCGCGCCGCCGGCATGACGCTCGGCGGCTTGTGGGAGCGCCTCAGCGTGCCGCTCGCCTTGCTCAAAGACCCCCGGTCGGCCCGCGAAGGGCTCCGGACGGTTTACCAAGACACCTGCGAGCAGTACGGCGTCAAGCCGCTCGGCGCCGAAGAGGCCGAGCGGCGCCTCGGCGTCTGCCTCGAAGGCGACGCCATCGACTTCGGCCAGCTCACCACGGCCGGTCAATGCGAATTGCTCGCCGCCGCGGCGCAAGACGCGGGCGTGCGGCGGGCCTTGCTCGACGCGAACCCGGGGCTCGCCGAGAAGCTCCGAGCCTCGGCCGAGGCGTCGGCCGACGAGATCGGGGCCAACGCCCGGGTCGTCCGCAGTGTCTACTCGGCCGAGACGCTCGGCGAGCGTCTGGCGGCGACCTACGCGGAAGTCCTCGGATCGGACAGCAGCGCGGCGGTAGAATCACTCAACAAGGGCGAGGCGATCCTCGCCCACTTCCTCACCCCCGAACGCGTGTACCACGTGCGGATCGAGCCATGGGACCCCTCCAAGACCGAATCGCCGAGCTGAGCCCGCCGATCGAGCCGTTGCCCACGGGCGAGACGCCGCGCCTGGATCCGATCCATGGCTTGCGGGCCGTGGTGTTCGACATCTACGGCACGCTGCTGGTGAGCGGCTCGGGCGACATCTCGCTGGCGAGCGAGGGCTCGCGCGGCGGCGCGGCGACCGAGGCGCTCGCGGCGGTCGGCGTCGCGGGCTGCGATGGCGAGCGGGTTGTCGAGTTGCTGCACGCCGCGATCCTCGAGGCGCACCGCGAGGCCGAGATGGAGAGCCCCGAGGTCGAGATCCGCGAGATCTGGGGCTCGGTGCTGGAGGAGATCGATGTGCGGCTCGAACCGGAGCGGATCGAGCGGCTGGCCGTCGAGTACGAGTGCCGGGTGAACCCGATCGGGCCGATGCCGGAGTTGGGCGAGACGCTCGAAGCGCTCCGCGGTCGCGACCTGCGGCTTGGCGTGGTGAGCAACGCCCAGTTCTTCACGCCGCTGGCGTTCGAGCCGCTCACCGGCCGCCCACTCACCGGCGGCACGGGTTTCAATGGCGAGGGCGGCTGCTGGGGATTCGAGGCGGACCTGCTGGTCTGGTCGTACGAGCACCTGGTGGCGAAGCCGTCGACTGCGCTGTACGAGATGCTGCGCGACCGGCTCGAGGCGGTCGGCGTCGGCCCGGCCGAGACGCTCTACGTGGGCAACGACCTGCGGAACGACGTGTGGCCGGCCCAGCTGGTCGGCTTCAAAACCGCGCTCTTTGCGGGCGACGGGAGGTCGCTCCGCTGGCGCCGCGACGACGAGCGGCTCGCCGCGATCGCGCCGGACGTGGTGGTCACCCGGCTCGGACAGTTGCTCGAAATCATCGGCTAACCGAGGGTTCTGCCGGTTTTGGCGCTTGCGGCGGTCTCGCGAGCGGCGCATCTTGGCGAATGTGGGTGGGGCAGTGGAGCGAGGCCATTGGCGGGGCCGAACACTCCCTTGGCGCGCCGCCCCGGCAACCCCTCCCACCACGCCCCCCCCTCCCACGCCTCTCAGTCATGTCCGAGGAAGACAACAAGCGCGGCCACAGGATTGGCTTCGTCGGCACCCGCTTCGCCGGGACCGACGGCGTGTCGCTCGAGGCCGCCAAATGGGCCAAGGTGCTCTGGCACTACCGCCACACCAGCTATTGGTTCGGCGGCAAGCTCGACACCAACCCCGAAGTCAGCATGCTCGTGCCGCACGCCTACTTCGGCCACCCGGACATCGAGTGGGTCAACGAGCGGTCGTTCGGCAAGATCACGCGTGACCCGGAAGTGACGCGGCGTGTCTTCGCGATCGCCGACCACCTGAAGCGCAGCCTGTACGACTTCGTGCGGAAGTTCGACATCGAGATCCTCGTCGTCCAGAACGCGAGTTGCATCCCGATGAACCTGCCGCTGGGGGTGGCGATCGCGCTGTTCTGCGCCGAGACCAACTTCCCCACGATCGCCCACCACCACGACTTCTACTGGGAGCGCGACCGGTTCACGGTGAACTCCGTGGGCGACCTGCTGAGGATGGCGTTCCCCTGCACGATGCCGTGCATCCAGCACGTGACGATCAACAGCGAGGCGCAGCGGGCGTTGTCGCACCGGCGGGGGGTTTCGAGCGTGTTGGTGCCCAACGTGCTGGACTTCGAGAAACAGCCGACCGGCATCGACGACTACAACGCCGACTTCCGCCAGTCGATCGGCCTGGAGCCGGACGACATCCTGTTCCTGCAGCCCACCCGCGTCGTGCCGCGCAAGGGGATCGAGCACGCGATCGCGCTGATCCAGTCGCTGGGCAATCCCAAGTGCAAGCTGGTCGTGTCGCACGAGTCGGGCGACGAGGGCAACGACTACCTCAACGCCCTGCAGGAGATGGCCGAGCACCAGGGGGTCGACCTCCGCTACGTGCCGCAGAGCATCGGCGAGGAGCGTGGCGTCAACGAGGCGGGCGAGAAGGTCTACCTGCTGGCAGACGCCTACGCCCACGCCGACTTCATCACCTACCCGAGCCTGTACGAGGGCTTCGGCAACGCCCTGATCGAGGCGTTCTACTACCGCAAGCCGGTGCTGGTGAACCGCTACTCGATCTTCGTCTCCGACATCGAGCCGAAGGGCTTCGATGTCCCGACCATGAACGGCTTCCTCACGCGCGACGTGACGGCCAAGGTGAAGCGGATCATCGACGACCCGGTCTACCGCCAAGAGATGGTCGACCACAACTACGAGCTGAGCCTGCGGTTCTTCAGCCACGCGGTGCTCAGGCGCAAGCTGCGGGCGTTGATCACGAACGTGACCGGCTTGGACGACCTGTGAGAAGTGCGGGGGGAACCGCCAAGTCGCCAAGGACGCCAAGTGAAGCGGGGCTGTTAAGAACTGGGGGGGAGGCGTCTCCGACGCCGATATCGGCTTGCCAGCGATAATCGCTTTGACTGATCGAATCGAAGTATGAAACAATAGACGTATGGCAACGATCGAATTCTCCGACGCCCATTTCCAGCAACTCACCGCCCAGGCTGCTGCGGCAGGTTACGCGGACGTGTCGGCCTACCTGAAGACGCTCGTCGAGGACGCGGCATTCGACGCCCGCTGCGGCATGAGCGAGGAACAACTGCGCGAGAGCGCCGCCGACTGCGCTCAGATCGACGGGCGGATGCGGGACGCAGAGGGACACGAGGCCAAGGAGGCGTTGAATCAGATCGCCCAGCGGCGTGGCCTCAAGACCCCCTCCTGATGCGATACCGCGTCCTTCTCTCCGACGAGTTGCTCGCTGGCGTGGAACGGCATCTCGATTACCTTGAGCAGCAATCCGGCGGGCCAGGCGTCGCTGCCAGGTGGTGGGAGAAGGCGGTCGAGCAGGTCCTGTCTCTCGATCAGATGCCCAATCGTTGCCCTCTGGCTCCGGAGAACGACTTCGAAGAGTTGACGATCCGCATGCTGATTGTCGATCGCTGTCTTTTTCTGTTCACGGTCGACGAGAAGGAATCGGTGGTGAGAGTACTCAAGATGCGCCATGGCAGCCAAAGCCCCAGGCCACTGTAATGGAGCAATCGCGTGCGGGGGGCTGCGGGCGCTGATCACGAACGTGACCGGCTTGGACGACCTGGGAGAAGTGCGGGGGGAACCGCCAAGTCGCCAAGGACGCCAAGGACGCCAAGTGAAGGGGGATGGGGATTCACAAGATGGGCAGGATCGATCGCGATGCGGTTGATCTCTTGAATCCTGTCTAAAACTTGCTGGCTTCTCGGCGGCTCCTGCTCTCAGTTCGACGCACCGCGCTCGGGCGGCTACAATGGTGGTTCTCGCCACGCCCGCCTCTCAACGCCTCCGACCCCGCCCCGCCCTTGCCATCTCCCGAAGCCAATCTCGCCGACCTCGTGGCGCCGCTGCGCCGGCGTCTTGCGACGGTCTACGGCGACCGGGCCGAATCGGCCCTCGCGGCGCTAGAGGCCGAGTTCGCCGAGCTGCTCTCCAGCGAACCGCTGCCCGAGCCGCCCAGCGGCTCACGCTGGAACGAGCGCGACGTGGTGCTGATCACCTACGCCGATCAGCTTCGTGACGAGACATCGGGCGCCACCCCGCTGGTCGCGCTCCGCGAGTGGCTCGTTGCCCAAGGCTACGACGAGCTGCTGAGCACCGTCCACCTGCTGCCGTTCTGCCCTTACAGCTCGGACGACGGGTTCTCGGTGATCGACTACCTGGAGGTCGACCCCGACGCCGGCAGCTGGGACGACATCGCCGCGCTGGGCGAGCCGTTCGACCTGATGTTCGACCTGGTGCTGAACCACATCTCGCAGCACAGCACGTGGTACCAGGCCTACCTCAAGGGCGAGGAGCCGTACACACGATTCTTTGTCGAGGCCGACCCCACTGCCGATTACTCGCAGGTCGTGCGGCCGCGGAGCCTGCCGCTGCTCACGCCGGCCGAAGTGAACGGCGAGACCCGCCACGTTTGGACCACGTTCAGCGACGACCAGATCGACCTGAACTACGAGGAGCCGCTGGTCCTGGCGCGCATGCTGCGGATCTTGGTGGAGTACGCCCGCCGCGGCGCGCGGATCATCCGGCTCGATGCGGTGGCGTTCTTGTGGAAGCAGCTCGGCACGAACTGCCTGCACCTGGCGGAGACGCACGAGATCGTCAAGCTGATGCGCGACGTGCTCGCCGTGCTCGCCCCGCGCACGCTGGTGCTCACCGAGACCAACGTGCCGCACAAGGAGAACATCAGCTACTTCGGCTCGATCGACCCGAACGGTCGGGGCGACGAGGCGCACATGGTGTACCAGTTCAGCCTGCCGCCGCTGCTGTTGGAGGCGTTCACGTCGGGCGACGCGACGGCGCTGCGGAGCTGGCTCACCGACCTCGCCCCGCCGCCGCGCGGCTGCACGTTCTTCAACTTCACCGCGTCGCACGACGGCGTGGGGGTGCGGCCCCTGGAAGGGCTGGTGGACGACGACCGACTCGCGGCGATGGTCGAGGCGGTCGGCGCCCGCGGCGGCAAGATCAACACCCGCCGCAAGCCGGACGGCTCCGACGCCCCGTACGAGCTGAACATCACGTACGTCGACGCCGTCTCGCCCACGGCGCCCGACGACCCGGCCGCCCGTACGCCTGAGAACGTCGACTTGCACGCCGCCCGTTTCCTGGCGTCGCAGGCGGTGATGCTCTCGCTCCAAGGCATGCCGGCCGTCTACTTCCACAGCCTCGTGGGCACACGCAACGACAACGAGGGCGTGGCCGCCACCGGCATCAACCGCCGCATCAACCGCCACAAGTACGACCGCGCCGAGCTCGACGCGATGCTCGCCGCCGGAGGCCCCTCGGGCGACAGCGGCTCTTTGCAGCGCAAGATCCACGACGGTTACAAGCGCTTGCTCGCCGCTCGCACGGCCGAGCCGGTCTTCCACCCCGACGTGCCGCAACACGTTTGCGACCCGGAGAACCAACACCTGCTGACGCTGGAGCGTCGCACGTCCGACGGCTCGGCGGCGCTGCTGGTGGCGGTGAACTTCGCCAACGACGAGCAGACCGCGGTGCTGCCGTCGCGCTACCGGCAGGGGGGCACGGACCTGATCAGCGGCGAGTCGATCGCCGCGTCGCCGCGGCTGACGCTCGCGCCGGGGCAAGTGGTGTGGCTGCGGGCCGGCGCCGGTTAAGCTATCGCTACTCCCTCCCCCGGCGGGGGAGGGGATTACGCTCCCCCAACGCCAAGCCGAATAGCCGTGCCCGACTTTGCTCAACGCGGACCGATCACCACGATCCACGACCTGGGGACCGCCACCCCCGAGGCGCTCGAGGAGCGGCTCCGCCGGGCGGTCAAGAAGCACGCGATCGGCCTCGTGCTGCCGGTGACGGCCTCCGACATGCGCGCGGCGCCGTTCGCCAACATTGTTGAGCACCTCGCGGGGGCCGATTACCTCGATTCGTCGGTCATCGTGCTGAACCGCACCGAGGACCCGGCTGACTACCGCGAGGCGGTGCGGCTGGTCTCGCCGATGGGCCCGCGGGCGCGGGTGCTGTGGACCGACGGCCCGCGCGGCCAGGAGGCGCTCGCCGAGCTCGCCGACGCCGGGTTCGACGTCTCCGTGCCGGGCAAGGGACGCGCCGTGTGGTTCGCCTTCGGCTACCTGTTGGCCGACCCCAATGTCAAGGCGTTCGTGCTTGAAGACGGCGACATCGAGAACTACGACAACGACATGCTCGTGCGTTTGTGCCTGCCGATGGCGCACCCCGGCATGGACTTCGACTTCTGCAAGGCGTTCTACGCCCGCTGCACCGACCGCATGCACGGCCGCGTGGTGCGGCTGCTGATGACGCCCGTGCTGCGGGCGCTGATCTCGGTGATGGGCAACGACCCGTACCTGGTGTTCCTGCGCAGCTTCCGGTACACGCTCGCTGGCGAGTTCGCCATCTCGGCGACCCTGGCCCGCTCGAACCGCATCCCTTGCGACTGGGGCCTGGAGGTCGGCACGCTGGCCGAGGTCTATCGCAACACGTCGGCCAAGCGCGTCTGCCAGGTCGACATCGCGCGGATCTACGACCACAAGCACCAGCCGATGTCGCTTGAGGACAAGACGTCCGGGCTGATGAAGATGGCTTCGGATATCTTGCGCAACCTGTTCCGCACCCTGGCGAGCCGCGGCATGGTGTTCGGCCGCGGGCACTTCATCGCGTTGCGGGCTGCCTACCTGCGGATCGCCCAAGACGCCATCCGGCAGTACCACGCCGACTCGCTGATGAACGCCCTCAACTACGATCGGCACAGCGAGGAGCAGGCGATCGAGGCGTTCGCCGAGCTGATCACCGCCACCGGCGAGGCGGTCAACGACGACCCGTCCGGCTCGGCGGCGCTGCCGACCTGGACCCGGGTCGTGACGACCCTGCCCGATTTCCAGCAACGGCTGCGGCAGATCGCCGAGGACGACCTGGCCGAGTACGGCGGCTGAGGCCCCCCGATTGATGTCTCCCTCTGGCGTGCTGGCGATTTCGGCAATTCTTCATGCCCGGCCCCCACGGGCGCGATTGTGCGGCTCGGGCGAGCTGTAGCGGCCGAGCCGCGAGCGGCGACCCGATCCGGGCCCGGCGGACCATCGACGGGCCCCCCCGGCTGGGTAAACTGGAAGGCTCGGCGGCCCCCACGGCCGGCCGCCGTGTCCACCACAAACACCTCTCTCGCCACCCCCGCCGCTCCTCCACGGCGCCCAGCCCGAGCCCCCATCCTATGAAGATCGCAGTCATCGGAACCGGTTACGTCGGCCTTGTTACCGGCACGTGCTTCTCGAATAGCGGCAACGATGTCACTTGCATCGACATCGACGAGAAGAAGATCGCGGGCCTCAAGCAAGGCGAGATCCCGATCTACGAGCCGGGGCTCAAGGAGATGGTGCTCCGCAACGCCGAGGAGGGCCGCCTGAAGTTCACGACCGACACGCCGGCCGGCGTGCGTGAGGCCGAGATCGTTTACCTGGCCGTCGGCACCCCGCAGGGCGACGACGGCTCGGCCGACCTGTCGGCCATGTGGGCCGTGGTCAAAGCGATCGCCCCGCACCTGCGCGAGGACGCGATCGTCGTCACCAAGAGCACCGTGCCGGTCGGCACGAACGCCACGATCTACGGCATGCTCCAGGAGCTGACGGGCCGCGATTGCGACGTCGCCAGCAACCCGGAGTTCCTCAAAGAGGGCGCCGCGATCGACGACTTCATGAAGCCCGACCGGGTGGTGGTGGGCGTCCGCCGGCCGGAGGTTTCCGACAAGCTCGAGCAGCTCTACTCGCCGTTCCTCAGGACCGAGAAGCCGTTCCTGTCGATGAGCCCCGAGTCGGCCGAGATGACCAAGTACGTCGCCAACGCGCTGCTCGCGACGAAGATCAGCTTCATCAACGAGATGGCCAACCTCTGTGAGAAGATGGGGGGCGACATCAACGACGTGCGCCGCGGCATCGGCCACGACAGCCGCATCGGCTTTGCGTTCCTGTTCCCCGGCGTCGGCTACGGCGGCAGCTGCTTCCCGAAGGACGTGCGGGCGCTCAACGCGATGACCGTGAGCAAGGGCCTCGAGCCGACCATGCTGCGAGCGGTCGACGAGATCAACGAGCGTCAGAAGAGCGTGATGGCCAACAAGCTCGACGCCCACTTCGGCGGCGACCTCAGCGGCAAGCGGATCGCCATCTGGGGCCTAGCCTTCAAGCCCGAGACCGACGACATCCGCGAGGCCCCCGCGCTGGTGCTCGTCGACTGGCTGCTGGAGAAGGGCGCTGCCGTCGTGGCCCACGACCCCGAGGCGATTCCCAACGTCCGCGCCGAGTTGGGCGACAAGATCGAGTACTCCGAGCGCCGCATGGCGACGCTCGACGGCGCCGACGCGCTCTGCATCCTCACCGACTGGAAGGCGTACCACCAGCCGGACTTCGCCGAGATGTACCAGCTGCTCAAGGAGCCCGTGGTGCTCGACGGCCGCAACCTCTACGACCCCGCCCGCATGGCCGCCCGCGGCTACTGCTACCACTCGATCGGCCGGGTGAGCGTCGACGGGCGCAACGGCAAGAAGTGAGCCGCGAGCGCGGTCGGTCATGACCGAACAGAGCAGCGTGACGTCGGGCGCCCCCACGCCGGGCGTCGTACGCCGATCAATCGCCGAAGCGATCCTTGCCGGCCACGGCGTTGTGGCGGTGTTCGCTCTGTGGCTGGCGCCGCACGGTTTTCCCGTGTCGCATCCAAGGTTTTGGCTCGGCACGGCCGGGCCGCTGCTAACGCTGCTCGTGGCCGTGGCGGGCGTGGCGGCGCTAATGGCGGGCAAGCCGCGTGTCGCCCCTTGGGCGCTGATGCTGCTCGCCGGTCAATGGTTCGGCGCCGCGATGGGAGCGAAGGCGTGCTTCCCCGAGAGCCTCGGCACGGTTTGGTGTTTTTTTCTCTTTCCCTCCTTGGCGTGCGTCGCGGCTTGGTGGTTGCTCACCGCGCGCAGCCAGCTTGGTCTCATGGAACCGTTCATCCTCGCCCTCGGCGCGGCAAATGGATCGACGGCCGGACTTGTTCTGATGGCGCCGTTGCCGAGCGCACGGCCGCTTCTGGGCGAGGCGGCAGACATCCAAGAGCACGCACCCGAACTCGAGAACTTGGCTTTTGGCGATTCACTCCACTTCCGGCAGGGCGGATACCGCCTCATCTACGATCCGCTGCTGACTTTTGACCGTCTCTCGCCCGACCGGTTCTGGTCGTTGTTCGCTCCGCCGGCGCCGAGACGCTCACGCAGCGAATCGGCCGACGGCCCCTTGCGCTTCGACGACGGCGCCACGATCGCCCTCGCCGCCGGCGCGGCGCCGAGCGAGGTCGTCGTGACGGCGCACACGCCGGTCGCTGAAGACGCCTATTCGCACCTCAACACGTTCGCCCATTTCACGCTCGGCGGGTGCAACGAGCCCAAAGTCTCATTCTCGCCCAGCGGCGAAGAACGGTTCGACGTGGTAGTCACCGATTACCCGGTCGGACGCCCGGCGCGGCTGGCCTGCCTGAAGCCGGGCGATCGCTTCGAGGTGCTCGAAGCGTCTCCGGGCGAGAAAGGGCCCTTCACCACGCTCGGCGAGGGCACGCTCGGGCGCGAAGAGCCGCTCCGGCTGACTTTCTGGGACGGCGAGCAAGCGGTTGTCGCCGTCGAGCTCGACGACTGGTCGGCCCAGGCGAGCACCGAACTGTCGCCCACCGCCGGCTGGGGAGCGCCGCAGAACGCGATCGAGCTCTCACTCGACGGTTCGAGCGGCGTGGTCGAGGTGTGGGTCACTCTGGCCGCCACCTCGGTCGGCCGCGGCTGGGACACCGTGGGCCACGCCGCGGGCGTGTATCGCAACCGCAGCCGTGTAGAATGGCTAGTCGATCCCGCGGCTAGCGTGGGCCCGCCTTTAACGCCTTGATGGACCGGCCCATGCTCCCCGACCCCACCGAATCGAGTCGCCTGCGGAAGGAAACGCCCGAGGCGCTCAAGAAGCTCGAGCTGTCGCTGCCGGTCACCGAGGCCGACGTCAAGCAAGCCTACTTCGCCAAGGCCCGCGAGGCGCACCCCGACCACGGCGGGGGGACGGCCGAGTTCATCGAGCTGCAACGCGCCTTCGACGAGGCGATCGAGATCGCCAAGCGGAGCGGCAAGCGGCTGCCGTGGCTCAGCGCCCAGATGCCCACGTACATCGCCCAAGAGGCCGCCATGGAGCTCGTGGCCGAGTGGGGCGGCAAGTCCGAGGTCGTTACGATCGACTGGCTCGAGGACACCGTGGGCGACGACTTCGCCGCGCTCGGCGACCGGCTGATCGAGATCGACCTGACCGGACTGCCGATCGGCGACGCCGAGCTGCGCCGGCTGGCCGAGGAGGCGCCAACGATGCCGTTCCTCAAGACGTTGCGTCTGGCCAACACACGCGTGTCCGACGACGGCCTGCGGCGGCTGCCGCGGCTGGGGGCATTGCAAGTGCTCGACCTGCGCGGCACGCGGGTCTCCTACGCCCTCCGCAAGCAACTCGCCAAGCAGCCCGGCATGGAGCGCGTCGAAGGAGCGAGCCGGTTCGCTGAGTGGCTGCACGGGCGCTGACGCGCGCGGCCTGCGGCAGGCGAAGGGGTGGCGGGGGCGCACCGCGAAGCGGAAGCCCCCGTGAAGTGGATACGCGGCCTAGCTTGCTCGGGGGCTTACCTCCCGGGAGCGCCCCCGCCACCCCACCTGCAGGCAACGCCAGCCTCGGAGGAGTGATCGCCCCGCCCTATTCGCCCCTCCCCGGGTCGGCCGCGTAGAATTGGCGCGCGTTTCGCCATGAGTCTCCTTCATGATCAGTCCCCCCCGAGGCGCACGGATGAAAACCGAACTGCCCGACCGCCTCGTCTCGACGCCGGCCTGTTTTATCGTGAATCCCTCGGCGGGCCGCGGGGCGGTGGCGGAGCTTGAGAAAGCGATCAATCGCACCTTCGGCGATCAGGGTGAGGTCTACACGACCAAGCAGCCGGGCGAGGCTCAGGAGATTGTGAGTAAAGCGGGGAGCGAGGGCCGTTTGGTCGTGGCGGCCGGCGGCGACGGCACGGTGAACGCCATCATCAACGCGGCGATGGCCGCCCCCGAGCGACCGACGCTCGGCGTCGTGCCGCTCGGAACGGCGAACAACTTCTGCCGCTCGCTGGGCGTCCCGCTCAATTTGGAGGAGGCGGTGCGCTGCGTCCGCGACGGGACCGCCAGCGGGGTCGATCTCGTCGAGGTCCGCACGGAGCAGAAGAAACTCTACTACGCCACCGTGGCCACGGCGGGCAACGCCGACCGGGTGATCGACGCCCTGGAGGAGAACGAGAAGCAGCAGTGGGGCGCCTGGTGCTATTTGCGAGCCGCGTTGCCGATCCTCACCGACTTGCAGGCGTATCCCCTTCGGGTCGAAGCCGACGGCGAGCCGATGGGCGACTTTCGCATCTGGAACCTGCTGGTGGCCAACACCCGCTACGCCGGCGGCGGCATCGACGTGGCGCCACACGCCGCCCTCGACAACGGGCTGCTGGACCTCGTGCTGATCTCCGAGGGCCCCGGCCTCGACCTGCTCTCGCTCACCTCCGGGTACCTCACCAGCGGTTACCTCGAGCACGAGCGGGTCACGCACCGACAAGCCACCCGGGTGACGGTGCGCAGCGAGCGGGAGCTCCGCTGGTTGGTCGACGGCGAGATGATCGCCGGGAGCGATTTCGAGTTCGCGGTCGCCCCGCGGGCGCTGCAGGTCCTGCGGCCCACGGAGTGAGCCTCGTGGGAACGAGACGCGGGGCGACTTCACACCTTGGCGGCGTGGCGTTCGGCGTCGCGCTCGGCGTCTTGCTGCGGCTGCAGCCGGGGCGTCGCCCAGCGGGCGAACGTGTGGCGGCTGGTCGGTGCGAACGTCTCTTCGGCCGAGAAGTACATCCAGTGGGTCACCGTGATGTCACGCTCCGTGACCGCGATCAGGTTGAACGAGTTCTTCTCCCGCTCGCGGGCGCGGCCGCGACGCGAGGTGGTCGTGCCGCACTGGGCGATGACCATCCCCTCCTCACGGTTGGCGCCGGCGTACACGTCGAGCGAGTTGCCCACGTACGCCCGGTGCAGGTGCCCGCCGAGCACGAGCTCGACGCCTGCGCGCTGGAATCGGTCGAGCGCTTGCTTGGCGTTGGGCAGCGTGGGGCTCCGCTCGTAGTCGGGCGCCGGCGCGAAATGGTGGTGCGCCACAACGATCCGCAGCCGGCTCGACGGCTCCGCGGCAAAGGCCTTGTCGGCGTAGTCGAGCTGCCAGTCGTCGAGACGGCCGTTGACGATCGCCCGATGCGGGGCTGTCGAGTCGAGCGACACGATCGTCGCCTCGCCGACCGTCGTCGTGTGATTAAGTCGCTTGTGGATGTGCCGCTGGTAATTCCGGTGCGGCGCGGTGAGCCGCTCCCACCAGCGGTAAAGCGGCACGTCGTGGTTGCCGGGGGTGACGATCACCCTCTCACACGGCAGCCGGTCAACGAACGCGGCGGCCTGCTCGTACTCCTCGACCGTGGCCCGTTGGGTGAAGTCGCCGCTCGCCACCACCACGTCGGCGTCGAGCCGATCGACCGCCCCCAACAACGCCTCGCCGACCGCCGGCACGTAAAATGGGCCGAAATGGAGGTCGGAGATGTGGATCAGGCGGAGCATGGCGTTTCCGATCGGCGAGAAGACTCAGCGACGCGTGTCGGTCGTTGGTCGACGCGCGAGGTGGGACACAGGGCTTACAGAACAAATCCCGCGCCGTGACGCTGTGCTAGGTGCAGAAAGCTCAAGACCGCTCGAAACCACCCCCTAGGAGGCCGCCGCAACACCGCGCCGGCAGGGTGGCGAGCAGGCTGGTCGTCACCGCCGCTCGCGTCGCGACAGCATGAAATAAGCGACACACGCCAACCCCGCCGAGCCGTAAACCATCGCCATGACCATCACCTGGTAGCGGGCGGCCACGAGCGGGTCTTCGCCCGAGAGCACCTGGCCGGTCATCATGCCGGGGATCGCCACGAGCCCGACGGCCAGCAGCGCGTTGGTCGCCGGGATCAGCGCGGCGGTGATGGCGTGGTTGCGGGCGTCGCGCCACTCGGCGCCGCGCTCGCGCTCCGACTCGAACCGCTCAACCGCCACGCCGATCGCGTTCATGGCGTTGGCCAGGATCATGCCGGCCAGCGGCACAACGAGACGCGGCGACCACCACGGCTGGGGCGAGAGGACCCCCAAGACCACCACGGCGAGCGTGGCCCAGCCCGCCAAGCCGATCGCGGCCACGGCCCGCCAATAGTGCGCCGCCGAGCGGTCTAGCGAGGTGCGGATAGCGATCTTGCCCGCCGCCAGCGTCATCACCACGAGCGCCAGCAACACCCACGCCGGGTGGTCGGCGGCGAACAGCGCGGCGAGCACGTAGCCAATGGCCGCCAGCTGCACGAGCATCCGACCCAACGCATAGAGCGCCGCCCCAGGGCGGAGCGACCACCGCCACAACACGACGAGCAGCAGGGCGACCGGCGCGAACGCCAGGGCGAGTTTCGTCAGGGGGATCGTGGCGACCGCGGCGAGCATGGGGCGATTGTAGCCGCCCGCAGCGGCCGCGTCCTGCGGATCACTCCGCCGGCGCGTCCGCGGCGTTTGCGGCTTGGCCCCGGCCGAAGATCAGCCGGTCGATCGACAGGCTCCCCGGTCCGGTAAGCAGCAGCGCAACGTAGACGGCCAGGTAGGCCGCGGCCAACTCTTTGGTCTGCCACGGGTCATCGGCGTGGACGACGAACAAGGCGATCACCATCGTGAACGCCAGCGGCAACACCGCCACGCGTGTGAGCAGGCCGGCGATGAGCAGCAGCGAACAGCCGAACTCGGCGCCGATGGCCGACATCAGGCTCAGGCGGCTCCCCATGCCGATCGGGTCGGGGAACGCGTCGGCCATCTCCGAGAACCCGCTCAGCTTTTGCCAGCCATGGACCAGCATCATCACCCCGAACGCGACCCGCAGCAGGAGCAAACCGAGCGACGGTAAGGGAGAGGTCTTGGAATACATCAACAGCGCCTTAGGGGAGGGAAGAAGGAGGGGGGATCGCGGCGAACGTTGCTATAGCTATCGACAGTCGGCACGATAACTAAGCGTTCGTTCAAAAACTGACGCTGCAATCGTAGCGAGATCCGCCGCGTAGGCCAGTACGGCATGCCGTCGACGCCGCCTCGCCCACAGTCAGGCCGGCCGCGGCGATTGGGCCACCCGGAGAAATTCTAGGCGAAGGTTTGCGGGATCGGGCAGCTCGGTCTAGCCTTACTCCATTCCGCTTGTCTACTTTCTCTCCTAACTATTCAACAGGATCAGGCATGCGCCGGAACCTTATCGTGCTCCTCGCCCTGCTGGCGACGGGCGCTGCGTTAGCGGGAGTTTGGAGCGTGATCGCCGCGCCCGCCCCTCCGCAATACGACACGCTCGCTCTGAAGGGTGAGTACGTCGATTACTCCGAGCTGGACGGGTCGATCCCGGGCAAGCTGGTCCGCGAGCTGGGCCGCCAGGCGGTGCTGCTCGCGGCGCGCGACGAGCTGGGCCTCGCCACACGCGACGAGTCGCTCGGCGAGCTCGACGCCACGGCCACGCCGCTCAACCCCGAGAAGACGTTCGCCCTCATGCCCCGGGTGCGCACCTACTGGAAGGGAAACACGCGGCTCCACCTAGAGCAAAGCCGCCTGGAAGCGGCGCCGGGTACCGAACCAGCCCCAACCCAACCCGAGGAGCAAGCGGCGATCGAGCCGCTACAGTTCGGCGGGCCCTCGCTCCGGCCCCAATCGATCTACGCCACGCTGGCCAACCAATGGGAAGAGCAGGCCCACGGCCCGTTGGTTGAGACGCTGCGCGAGGCGGGCGTGCGGGGCGCGGCGCCCAAGCCCGACCCGACGAACCTGCCGGACGAGGCCGCGATGCTTCTGGTCGAAGACCTCAGCTTCCCCGCGCAGTACGCCGCGGTGCGGCTGGCCCACCAAGCGGTCGCCGAGTACGGCGCGTCGGCCGAATGGCTCGGCGTGCTGGCGCGCAGCTACGCCCACCTCGGCATGCTGACCGAGCACCACTGGTCGAGCCAGCCCGAAGTGTTCTACGCCCGGGCGCTGTTGTACGCCGAGCGGGCCCGGCGCTACGGCGACGGGAAAGAGACTTTGCTCTTACGGCCTTATGTTCTGGCGGTGTGCGGCGCCCACGCCAACGCGCTGTCGGAGCTCAAGGCGCTCGGCCCGTTGGGCAAGGAGGCGCCGGCGTGGGCGGCGGTGATCGAGCCGACCGGCCGCTTTGACCACGAGGGCCTGCAGCAACTCGCCGACGACCGCCCCGAGCTGCGGCCACTGGCGCTGTGGCTCGCGGTGAGTCACAAGCGAACACTCGGCTATCAACGCGCGTTCCGCGATGTCGCCTATCCTGCGTTGGAGGAAAGCCCGGCCGCTTTTGGCGTCTACAACGACCTAGTGAAATGCTACCCGTCGCTACGCGATCAGCGACGCGGCGCTTACGGCGGCCCGGCGGCGTTGGCCTCCGAGTTGCCCCTCCGGCTGGTGGGCGTGGCCGACCTGCCGGAAGGAGTGCTCGCCTCGTCGGCGCCCGCCGCGGGCTGGGTCGGCGAGATGCTCGAGGCGCTGCCCGGCGGCCGCGTCACCCCCTTTGAGAAGGGCCCCAACCAGATCGCCAAGGGCCTGCGCCGTGCGGAGCGCGAGCTCACCGCGCCGTGCGAGCCATCTTGGGAGCTGCTCGCCCGACTGATCGAGGAGGAGCAGTTCGTGATGGCGGCCAACTACTGCCAGACGATGTACAACGCCACCGAAGCGTCGCACACGACCGAAGCGGCCGAGCTGCACCGACTTGTGTCCGACCATCGCTGCGCGAGATACATCGCCGTCCACCAGCTGCCCAAGCATCTGCACTACGACCCGGAGACGCTCGCCGGCGCCTTGGTGGAGATCGACTTCCTCGAGCCTCGCTACAACATGGAGCCGCTCATCAAGCAGATGCTCTACTTGCCACGCACCGACGGTTGGAACGCTGGTTACCAGGCGAGTTGGAGCGCCTTCAACAGCCCCGATCTCCGCCTGCCTTCGCTCTGCGAAGAAATCGTTGCGGGCTACCAGACCTGGTGGGAAGATTTGAAGCCCCACCGGCACACGCAAGTTTTGGACTATTACGAAAAGGTCTCGCCGCACTCTCCCCACTGGTTGCGGCAGCGGCTGTGGCTCGAGAAGGAGCCTTCCAAGCAACAACTCGCCGAGTGGTCCGAGCACGCCAAGAGCGACGTGTCGAGCAGCCAACGGATGGCGAACCACCTTGTGGCTGCGGGTCGCGCCGACGAAGCGACCGAGTTCTTCGAACGGGCGTACGAGCTCAGCCCGAGCAGCGACAGCGTCATCGCCTTGGCGTCGCACGTTCGCGAGCACGTCGACCGCGACGAGTGGCTCCCCACCCTGCAGAGGTTTCTCGAAGAAGAACCCGAGATCGGGCTGGGGCACACGTCGGTCGAGAGCCACATCGCAAAGACTCTCATCTCGGATGACCACGACTACGCGGCGGCGTTGCCCCACGCCCAGCGCGCGGCGCAAAGCTACTCGGCTGATGGACTCTACTCCGCGATGGTCGCCAACGAGGGCTTGGCCCGCTGGGACGAAGCGGACCATTGGGCCAAGGCGCTCAGCACCAGCTACCCCTCGGCCAGAGGCTACGAGTGGTGGCTCTACCGCACACGCACCGGCCGCGGCGACCCGGCCGAAGCCCTCCCCCCGCTCGAGCAGTCATTCCTGGAACACTATTCCTACGTGACCAGGTGGGCCGAGGCGGATTACCTCGCCACCTCGGGTCAGCTCCCTGAGGCGCGAGACGCTTACGACGCGATCGGCGCCAAGTACGACTCGCCACACAGCAAGGCGTTCTGCCACCTGGTCGCCGCGATTCTAACGTATGAATTGGGCGACGCGGCGCAGCTCGGCGAGAGGATCGAGGCGGCCGAACGTTTTGCTACGCAGTCCTTGGCGGATAACCCCAAGGGTCGCAACGCGATGCGGCTCTGCCTAGGGCTGCTGGAAATGGAAGCCGACGGCGACGAAGTGGATCTCAACGAGATCCAGCAAGCGCTCGACGCGATCCCGGATGGAGGGGGCCGCCTCGACTACGTCGGCCTCGTAGGCCTGATCCTGCAAGTCACCGACCAAGAGAGTGAGGCTGCCGAGCGTTGGCTCCGGGCGGCGGTGCAAGGTCCGCCGGTCGACCTCTCGATCGCCAACCTAGCGGGCCATCACCTCGCCAAAAAGCACGGCGTATCGCGCACCGAGCCGATCTCGGCGCGGCCGGACGCAGCCGACGCGCCCGCCGACGAACATGCCGAAGACGACGCGCCGGCCGAGGCCGATAACGAAGCGGGTCCGTCAGACGACTGACTCTGCCGCCCTCCACGAGGGGCGGCTCAGGCCCCACGCCGGCGGCGCGAGGCGACCGCCGTCAGGACCAAACCGACCAGCGCAGCCGTCGCCGGCTCGGGGATCGGCTCGTACACGAACCGTGTCGACGGTGTCGTGTCCATCCCCGGCACGAGGTGCGTGTGGCTCTCGTTGACTTGCACCTGGGCGGTCACGATCACGCTGGGGACCGAGGGGCCGGGCGTCAGGAACCACTGCAGCATTAACCCCGTGTGGTTCTTGTGCACGGGCGGGATGTTGAGGAAGTGATTGTGGTCATCGCCGATGTCGGGCGTCTCGAAGCTGGTCGTCGCACTCGGGAACACAATCGGATTGAGACCGGGGGGAAGCACCACCGGGTTGACCGACACGTTGTGCAGGTGCGGGTCAACGTCTTCCAGGAAACCGGCGTCGTAGAAGCTGGTCATCACCGGCGGCGGGTCGATCGTGACCGTGGCGCTCTGCAACGTGCCGAGGGCGGGGTCGAACTTCGTGACGCCCGGCAATGTGAGCGTAGCCGCGTGCGCCGAACCGGCGGCAAGCATAAACACGACGAGCGAGAACGGGACAAGTGTGGCAAGGACGGGGGCAAAGCGGCTGCGCGACATGAGAACACTCCGGGGCAAAAGGGTGCGATGGTTTCCTTCCCCCAACCCGATGGGGGGTTAAGGCTTCCACCCTAATCCACCGTGGACCACGACGCCTCTAAAACGCGGTGTGTGGCGGACCTAAACCGCGCACTCGCCGTCCTTGCAGCGTCCGGTGAGCCACAGGCGGTGCTTGGCGAACTTGCGATAGGCCAGGTCGAGCCCTTGCCGCAAGCCGGGCAACCGTGTGAGCGGCACCAGCGGCCCAAAGCCGACCGCGCCGTAGAGTCGGCGGAACACCTCCACGCCGGTGACCCACTCGCCCGATGGCAAGCGGCCGTGGATCTCGGCCATCAGCTCGGCCTCGGTCTTGCCCAAGGGCGCCGGGTCGAAGCCCTCGGCCGCCAAGTCGGTAAAGCGGATCCGGCCTTTGCGATCGAGCCAGCGGAGCGTGCGTATCTCCCGCAGGCAAAGCGGGCAGTCGCCGTCGTAGAAGACCTCGACCTCCCAGCCGCCGGTGGGGCGGGGGCTTTCGTGGTCGAGCGGCGATGTCTCGGGCGGCCGTTCCATGCCCAAGTCTAGGGCGCAGGACCGATTCCGCCAGTGACAGAAAGCCCGTGCGCCAAGCGCCGGCTCATCAACCCTTCTTGGCCCAGCGCTCCAGCCAGTCTTTGGGCGGCGACGCCTCGATCACCGTCGCGATCTCCTCCGCGCTCATGCCGCGGTCGAGCATGTCTTGCTTGAGCTGCGACTCTTGCGATCGGCGGTGAATCGTCGACAGCACGCCGCCGAAGACGCAGACGATCGTGATGACGACCCCCGCCGCGATGACGGGCAAAACGATCATCAGCACGAATCGGTGGTCCTGGTTGAGACCATCAAACAGTTGGGTCGTTTGCTGCGCCAACATAGGCACACAAGCGTAGGCGGGGAGCATGGTTGCGGCCTATCGGTGTGGGGGGACGTGGGCGGTGCTTCAAGCACTCTTGGTTTTGGCGTCCTTGGGGGTCGCCGTCATCACCTTCTCAATCTCCGTGGGGTCGAGCCCACGCTCGACCAATTCGCGACGGAATTCGAGCTCCTGCCGGTGGACCAAATAACGGCGGGTCTCCCTGGCGACCGAGGCTACGATCCCGAAGATCATGCCAAAGGCGAACATCAACACGATCATGTTGAACGGCGTCTGGATGCTCACGATGCGGTCAACGATCTCGATCATGGTTTCGCCTTCAGGCTAGCGCGGAAAAACAGCTTGCGGAGACCCGCGGGTGGACGGTCAACGATTATTCGCAACCACAGGCCTTATCTTGGCTTAGGTGGACAAAAAATCGCAATGAACTCCCTCCGAGGTCAGGATTAGCCCTCCCTGCGCAGGGGTGGTAGTCGCGGTGCGCACAATCGATAGGGTCGCCTGAAGCGCCAGGGGCCCGCTGCGGCGTGCCTAAATAATGGGCGATGGCTGCCCAAGGGCATTGACGATCTGCTGTAAGCCGTTTAGCGTAAACAAGTTGAAGCATATTTTGTGCTGCCATATCAGTCAGGCTCCGCCACAAGCGGCGCAAGACGGGCGGTTTAGCGACCGGCGACCCAGGCGGATAACTAGCGTGGCGGATCCCTCCACAGCCGATTCGGCCCTCTCAGGGCCTGAGAACCCACGCGCCTCGGCGAGCGCATCACAGTCTGTCTCTTCCAACGCCACGTGGGGCGGCGTTTTCGACGGCGCTACCGACAAGCGCGTCGAGCGGTTCAGCGAGAGCGTCTCCTATGACCGCCGCCTTTTTGAGCACGACATCCGCGGCTCGGTCGCCCACTCGCGCATGCTCGCCTCGGTCGGCGTGCTCACCAGCGATGAGCAGAGCCAGATCGAGGCCGGTCTGACGATGATCGGTCTGGAGATCCAGGCCGGCCAATTCGAGTTCCGCCAGGAGCTCGAAGACGTCCACATGAACATCGAGCGGGCGCTGATCGATAAGATTGGCGACGTCGGTCGCAAACTCCACACCGGCCGCAGCCGCAACGACCAGGTCTCGACCGATTTTCGGATGTGGGTCCGCACGGAGATCGACCGACTCGACGGTCTGCTCAAAGACGTGCAGCGGGCGTTTGTTGGTCGTTGCGCGACCGACGAGGGCGTCGTGCTGCCCGGCTACACCCACTTGCAGCGGGCCCAGCCGGTGCTGGCGGCCCATTACTGGCTTGCTTACTGCGAGAAGCTCGAACGCGACCGCGGCCGGCTGGCCGACTGCCGCCGCCGGGTGAACCAGCTCCCCCTCGGCACGGCCGCCCTGGCCGGCACGACGATCCCGATCGACCGCCAGATGGTGGCCGACGATCTGGGGTTCGAGGGCTTGGTGGCCAACAGCCTCGACTCGTCGAGCGACCGCGACTTCGCCCTGGAGTTTTGCAGCTGCCTGAGCGTCATCGCCGTCCACCTCAGCGGCTGGGCCGAGGAGTGGGTCTTGTGGTCGACCACCGAGTTCGGCTTCCTCAAGCCGCCGCAGGCGTTCTGCACCGGCTCGTCGATCATGCCGCAGAAGATCAACCCCGACGTGCTGGAGCTGATCCGAGGCAAATCGGCCCGGGTGATCGGCTCGCTCCAAAGCCTGCTGGTGCTCACCAAGGGCTTGCCTCTCGCCTACAACCGCGACCTGCAAGAAGACAAAGAGCGGGTGTTCGACGCGGCCGACACGGTGACGGCGTGCCTGGAGCTGGCCGCTCCGCTGGTGGCGGGCGCCGAGCTGAGGCGTGAGTCGATCGCCTCGCGACTCGACCACGGCTACCTCGACGCCACCACGCTGATGGAGCACCTCATCAAGCTCGGCGTGCCGCAACGCACCGCCCACGAGACCATCGGCAAGCTCGTCGGCGTGGCGATGCAACGCGGCGTGCGGCTGGCCGATCTCGAAGTCCAAGAGTTCACCTCGGCGTGCGACAAGCTCGACGAGAGCGTTTACGAAGTGCTGGGCGTCGACCGTGCGATCGAAGCGTTCCGAAGCGTCGGATCGACCCACCCCGACCGCGTCGCCGAGCAAGAGGCCGTTTGGCGTGAACGGCTGAGTTGAGAAACATAAACCGGGGGGCTGTGGGAGGCGTCTCCGACGCCGATGACGGTCTCTTGGCGAAAGCGCTCTTGGCAACAGTGGCTGGCGGCGCGATACCGGCGTCACAGACGCCTCCCACATCCAAATCCCACCATCTGCGGCCCCATTGTTTATTGCCCCTCCGGGGACACCCGACATGACCTCCCGCCTGCTGATCCTCGCGTTCGCCCTCGCCCTGGTCGCCCCGCCGGCCGCGGCGCAAGCGCCGTACAGCCCGGCCGTGCAAGCGGCCCTGGAGCTGCCGCGCAGCGAGCCGCGGCACTACGTCGAGACGGCCGTGGCGCTCGCCAACCTGGGCGAGCCCGATCTGGCCACCGGTGTGGCCGATGAGCTTTCGGCGCTCGACCTGAGCGACGACGCCCGCGCGGACCTCGTGGCCACGGTCGGCACGGCGCGGCTGGTGAAACTCGCGCGGCTGAGCGATGCGGCGGCCTCCTTCGTCGAGGCGTGCATGCAGGC
The DNA here is from genome assembly GCF_007859945.1 of Pseudobythopirellula maris. Classification (GTDB taxonomy): domain Bacteria; phylum Planctomycetota; class Planctomycetia; order Pirellulales; family Lacipirellulaceae; genus Pseudobythopirellula; species Pseudobythopirellula maris. The sequence continues at coordinate 1,236,566 of NZ_SJPQ01000002.1, forward strand.
CTCGGCCGACCGGGCCGCCTCGCCCGCGCGGCTCGATGAGCTGGTGTCCCAGCTCGGCCAACCGTCGACGCGCCGCGGGGCGATCGCCGCGCTACGCACCACCGGCGAGGCGGGCGTGGAACACTGCCTGCGGGCGATCGCCGCCAGCGGCGACAGCGACCAGCAAGCGTTGCTGCGTGAGGCGCTAGTGGCGCTGGCGCCGACATCGGAACCGGCGCTTATCGCGGCGCTCGACGCCGACAACGAAGCGCTCCGCACTCAAGCGGCCTACGGCCTTGGCCGTCTGGCCGAGCTGAAACTGCTGGAGACCTCCCACGCCGTTCCCCTGCTCGCCGAGGCGGCGTTGCTCGAGCCCGCCGATTCGCCGCTCGGGGGCGCCGCCCGCTGGGCGCACCGGCAAGCCGCCGGCCACGAGGCCGACGCGCGTCGCGCGACATCGACCGCCGGCCGCGCGATCGCGGACCTGCTGAAGGGCTCCCCGCCGCGCAGGCCCGACGCCGACGGACTCGTCGCCCTGTGGCGTGGCGCCGAACGGGCCGGCTCGGCCACGGTCAAAGAAGCGGGCGTGGTGGCCGCGGCGCGCCTGGCGAAGGCCGTCCACCGCATGAGCCCCGACAGCACGACGGCGGCGCGACGCGCGATGACGCTCGGCCTCGAGGCGGCCTCGATCCTCGGCACGGCGCCCGCAGACGAGTCGATCGGCGATTCGCTCGACCCCAACAACTTGCCGGTCAGCCAACTCAACACCGCGTTGACCGAGTCGCTCGGCGGCGGCTACTTCGGCGCCGCGGCAGCCGTGTCCCAGGCGCTCGGCGCGCGGGGCGACGAGCGGGCCCTGCATCACGCCGGCGGCGAACTCTCGCCCTTGGTCGAGGCCTTGCGAGCCAAACATCCGGCGGCCCGTTTTGCGGCGCTCGAAGCGATCCTGAGCATCGCCCCCACCTCGCCTTACGCCGGATCGAGCCACACGATCAGGGCCCTGCTGCACTTCGCCGAGGGCGACGGCGATCGGGTCGCCATCGTCGCCACGCCCAACCGCCAGCGCTCGGCGACGATCGCCGGCTGGCTGCGCGGCGAGGGCTACGACGGCGAGGCCCTCATCCGCGGCGAAGACGCCCAATCGGTCGCCGCGGGGCCCGACGCCGAGTTGGTCCTGCTCGACATGAACCTGCTGCGGCCCAACGTGCGTGAGACGCTCTACCGGCTGCGGCGCACGCCCGCCACGACACACCTGCCCGTGGGCCTGCTGGCGGCCGACGGCCGGCTGTTCGACGCCCACGACCTGGCCGACGAGCACGGCGGCCGGGCGGGCCGCGTGTTGGCCTACCCCCGGCCGCACTCGGCTGACGACGCCGTGTCGATCGCCGAGGCGTTGGCCGAACTCGCCCCGCGTGGCTTGGCCACATCGGACGAGCGCCGCGAGCAGGCCGCCTGGGCGCGCGAGCAATTGCAGAAGCTGCTCGAGGAGGGCCCCGAGTTCTACACCATGCGTCGCCACATCGACGAGGTCGAGCGCGTGCTGAGCCGCAACGCGACCGACGATCCCGAAGCGCTCGCCCTGGTCGGCACGCCACAGAGCCAGCTCCGGCTGGCCGAACTGGCGAGCGCCACCGGCCTGCCGATCGAGCTGCGTCGCGCGGCGGCGCGGGCCTTCGGCGTGAGCGTTGAGCGGTGGGGCGTGTTGCTCACCACGGACGAGCTCACCGAGCAATACGACCGCTACAACGCCAGCGAATCGGCCGACGCCGACACCCAAGCGGTGCTCGGCACGCTGCTCGACACGATCGAATCGCGGCACACGCCGCAGCAATCCGCAACGAGTGAGTAACAAATAACTCCCTCCCCTGGTGGGGAGGGTTGGGGAGGGTGGTCGCCCCGCCAAGCGATTGCCGAAGCAACTCCAACCCAGCCAACCATCAGCCGCGGGGCGTTAGCCCCCGGTTCACCAACAACAAAACCGAGTACCCGAGACTTCACCCCTCCCCCAGCCCCTCCTCATCGAGGGGGGTGACTAAGGCGGGGACTCAAGGCATGACCCTCCTACCCCACCCCAGCACGAGCGACCCCACGCTGCCGGGCATCATCGGCTCGAGCGAGGCGATGCAGTCGGTCTACCGCGTCACGCGGCAGGTCGCCAGCAGCCGCGCGTCGGTGCTGCTGCTGGGCGAGACCGGCACGGGCAAGGAGCTGATCGCCAAGGCGATCCACGAGCTGAGCGACCGCCGCAAGCGGCCGTTCGTGCGCGTGAACTGCGGCGCGCTGAGCGAGAACCTCTTGGAGAGCGAGCTCTTCGGCCACGTCCGCGGGTCGTTCACCGGGGCGATCGACAACCGCACCGGGCGGTTCGAGGCGGCCCACACCGGCACGATCTTTCTCGACGAGATCAACAGCACCACCCCGCTCTTGCAGGTCAAGCTGCTGCGGGTGCTGCAGGAGCAAGAGTTCGAGCGCGTGGGCGACACGCAAACGATCCGCGTCGACACGCGCGTGGTGGCCGCCAGCAACCGTGACCTGCTGGAGGAGTCGGCCGAGGGCCGCTTCCGCGAAGACCTCTACTACCGGCTCAACGTGGTGCCGATCTACTTGCCGCCACTGCGCGAGCGTCGCGAGGACATCCCGTCGCTCGTCAGTTACTTCCTCAACATCTACAATGAAGAGAACGACCGTTACGTGGCCCACATCGGCGAGCAGGCGCTCGAGGCGATGCAGGATTACCAGTGGCCAGGCAATGTGCGTGAGTTGCAGAACTACATCGAGCGCGCGGTGGTGATGGCCACCGGCGACGAGCTGACGGTCGACCTGCTGCCGGGCGCCGTGCGCGGCACGAGCGACGCCCCCAACCGGGCGTTCCGCCGCTACGACTTCGAGTCGCTCGCCGAGCAACTGGTGCACGAGGGCCTCAGCAACGCCGACGAAGACGCCGAGGACCTGCACAGCCGCGTGGTCGAGCGCGTCGAGCGCGAGGTGATCGCCCAGGTCCTCGCCAAGTGCGACGGCGTGCAGATCAAGGCGGCCCAACGCCTCGGCATCAACCGCAACACGCTGCACAAGAAGATCAAGGACTACGGCTTGGACGGGCCGGTCAGCGGCAACGGCCACAACGGCGAGGCCAACGGCAAGACGGCTTAAGGATCCTTCGGGACGCAATCTTTTCTTGCTGCGGTTGCGTCGTATGAGGCGCCGTTGCGGAATTCGGATTGCGGAATGCGGATTCCTTTGGGGTGATCCTTGCTAGCCCCAACCGAATCCCTAGGAATCGCAGCAAGGTTTAAGTCAACGCGGCGGCCGACCTCCGCCTCCGGCGCGGATTCCGCAATCCGCAATCCGCAATCCGTATTTTCCTAGATGGACCTCTCCCACACCACCGTCTTCTGCATCGCCGCGAGCTACTCAGTCGCGCTGGCGCTGGAGGCGGTTGGCCTGAAGTGGCGTCCCGCCTGGAGGCGGTTCGCGGTGCTGGGGCTTACACTCGCCGGGCTCTTCGCCCACGTGATGGTCCTCTCGCTGCGGGCGCGGGGGCTGCAAGACTCGCCGGGCGGGCTGCTCGCCAGCCCCGCCGACTGGTGCCTGCTGGCCGCTTTTGGGTTGGCTGTGGGCTACCTGGCGACGCTGCTCAAGCGGCCCGGCTGGGCCACGGGGCTGTTCCTGCTGCCGATGGTGCTGGGCCTTGTGGCGCTGTCGCAGGGGGTGAGCAGCGAGGCGTTCGCCCCCGCGGCGATGGCCCCCCCAGGGGTCGAGCGGCTGGTGGCCAAGGCCCACGGCTGGATGCTGCTGGCGGCCACGGTGACGGTGAGCGTCGGCTTCTTGGCCGGGCTGATGTACCTGGTGCAAAACCGCCGCCTCAAGCAGAAGGTGCCCGCGTCGCCCCGCTTCACGCTGCCGAGCCTCGAGTGGCTCGAGACCACCAACGGCCGGGCGCTCGGCGTGAGCACCTGGCTCGTGGCCGGTGGGTTCGTGACCGGCGTCGCGCTGAGTCTCAACCACCACCACGGCGACGAGCACTACTCGCTGCTGACCGACCCGGTCGTGCTGTCCGTCACGGCGATGCTCGCCTGGATGCTGGCGGCCGAAGGGCTGCGGCTCGCCTACCCCTCGGCGCGTCGCGGCAAGCGGGTGGCCTGGCTCACGTTCGCGTCGTTCGGCTTCCTTTTGCTGACGTTCGTCGCGGTGACGATCGTGGGGCCGATCCACGGCGCCGCCCCCATCCCGAGCAGCGAGGCTACCGCCGCTAGCGAAGCGGGGGCCTCGCCATGAAGCTCCGCATGGTCGGCTGCTCGCACCACCTGTCCGACGCCTCGGTCCGTGAGCGGCTCTCGTTCACGGCCGACGAGGCGGCCCACGCGCTGGGCTCTTGGCGCCAGAGCCACGACGGCGGCGAGGCCGTGCTGCTCTCCACCTGCAACCGGGTGGAGTTCTACGCCGCTTCGTCGAGCGACCGGCTGCCCCCGTGCCCCGGGCTGATCGCGCGGCTGATCGCCGACGCCCACGCGATGCCGCTCGACGAGGTCCGGCCGCACCTCACCACGCTGCGCGACGAGGAGGCCGTCGACCACCTGTTCCGGGTGGCGGCGAGCCTCGACAGCATGGTGCTCGGCGAGCCGCAGATCGCCGCCCAGGTGAAGCAGGCGTACGAGTCGGCCACCGCGGCCGGCGCCACGGGGCCGCTCACCCACGCCTGCTTCCAGTCCGCCCTGCGGGCCGCGCGGCGGGTGGCGGGCGAGACCTCGCTGCACTCGCACCGCGTGAGCGTGCCGAGCGTGGCGATCGCCGACTTCGCCTCGCGCGTGTTCGAGCGGTTCGACGACAAGCGTGTGCTGGTTGTCGGCGCGGGCGAGATGGCCGAGGAAACGCTCCGCTACCTGGTCGACCGGGGGGCTTCGGCCCCCTGCATCGTGAACCGCAGCCCGCAACGCGCCGCGCGGCTGGCGAGCGAGTGGGGTGGGACCGCGGCGCCGTTCGATCGGCTGGTCGACGAGTTGGCCCGCGCCGACCTGGCGATCGGCGCCGCCGGCTGCGACGAGCCGCTCGTCTCGGTCGGCGCGTTCCGTCAGAGCGTGGCCCCGGTGCGGGCCGAGCGGCCGCTGTTCCTCTTGGACCTGGCCGTGCCGCGCAACTTCGACCCGGCGATCGGCGACGAGCCGGGCGCCTTCCTCTACTCGATCGACGACCTGTCGGCCGCGTGCGAGCGCAACCGCAACGCCCGCCGCAAGGAGCTGCCCCTGGCCGAGCGGATCGTGGCCGAGGAGCGCGAGCGGTTCTTCGCCGACGCCCGGCGGCGGATCTCGGCGCCGGTGATCGCGCGGCTGCGCGAGGGGCTCGAGGGGCCCAAGAGCGAGGAGCTCGGGAGGCTCTTCAACAAGCTGCCCGAGCTCGACGAGCGGGAGCGCCGTGAGATCGAGCGGTTCGCCGACCGGCTGGTCGGCAAGATGCTCCACCCGCCGATGGAGTCGATCCGCGAGGAGTCGCTGGGCGGCACGCCGCACTCGTTGCTGCAAGCCCTCAGCCGGCTGTTCAAGCTGCACGACTGACGGGTGTCGGCGGAATCGTCGCTCCGGGCGACCAGCATTCTAGCCGACGGGCTCTCGCGGTAATGGGCGCTCGGGGGGACGCTCAGTCCTCGTCCTCCTCCTCATCTTCGTACTCGTCGTCCTCGTAGTCGTCGTCGTCGTACTCCTCGTCCTCGAATTCCTCTTCTTCGAATTCCTCGTCGTCTTCCTCTTCGAGGTCGTCGTCGGCGTCGACTTCATCACCCTCTTCGTCGTCCTCGTCCTCGTCTTCTTCGTCCTCGTACTCGTAATCGTAGTCTTCGTCTTCTTCCTCGCCCTCTTCGACCTCTTCCCAGTCGTCGTCGTCCTCGTCCTCATCGTCCTCGACGTCGTCTTCTACCTCGTCGTCGTCCTCGTACTCCTCATCGTCGTCGTCTTCATCTTCGTATTCATACTCGTACTCGTCGTCTTCGTCCTCGTCGTCGTCGACCACCTCGTACTCGACTTCCTCCTCGTCCTCGATCGGCGCCCAAGCAAGCGGCGCGTCGGCCGTGACCAGCGTGCTGGTCACGTCATCGCACGTGGCGCCCAGGGCGATCGGATCGGCGGCGGTCAGGCGGGGAGAAACGACAAGACTCATAGTGGTGCTCGCTTAAGCAGGAAATTAGCCGAACGGGTTCCGCCGGTAGAACGCTGTATCGAAGGGGAAGATCGGGCTGCGTGGCGCTCGGAGCCCGCCGGGGGGCTCAGGTCACCGGTTCGTTGACTTTTGTCGGCTGGCGCCTTCGCGCCAGTTCATCCGATCGCGGGAGGTCTTCGAGTTTACGCAAGCCGTAAAGTTCGAGGAAGCGTTTGGTAGTGCCGTACAAGAGAGGTCGGCCCAACTCCGCCGATCGGCCGACGATACGCAAAAAATCTTGTTCCATCAACTGCCTCAGCAGATCGCCGCAGCCGACCCCGCGGATCGCCTCGACCTCGGCACGCACGACCGGCTGCCGGTAGGCGACGATCGAGAGGGTTTCTAGCGCGGCGCCCGTCGGCCCGTGGCCCCGGTCGGCCCTCGATTTCGCTTCAGGGCCCCTTCCCAGTGGGGAAGCCCCGTTCGAATCGGCCCCACCGCCCCGGTCTGTCGAGTCGGGCGCGATTTTTGCTATCCACGCGGCCAACGCGGGCCGTGTCAGCAGTCGGCAGCCCCCCGCCACACGCTCCACGCGGAATGCCGAACCTCGGGCCGCGTACAACGCGTCGATCTCGTCGACCAGCGCCCGCGCTTCGGTGGCGTCTTCCAGGCTCGCCAGCTGGGCCATTTTCTTCAGCGTGAGCGGCTCGGTGGCGAGCAGCAAGATCGCCTCGAGCCGTGCCCGCCGCGACGTCCGCGGCGCCTGTACGGGCGGCTCGGCAGGTCGCACGTGTGGCCGGCTGGCGGGGCCGTCGCTGGGGCAAGGTGTGGTTAACCACCGACGCGGCTGGGCCGGCCTCCAGGCGTGGGGCAATCGTGCAGGAGCGAGTTGTCGGCTGGCGCCCCTCACCGCTCCCCCACCGACCATGCCCGCACTTCCACGGCGAGCGCCTCGGCCGCAGCCTCGGGCGTGGCGCCGAAAGCGTCGAAAACCCGTCGCGCGCCGTCGTGGGGGACCACGCATTTAGCCCGGTGCAGCGTTCCGCCGTCGCCCCACGGCGTGGTCTCGAGCTGCACGGCGCCCAAGGCTTGCAAGGTTTGCTCGGCGCCTGTGGCGGCCGGCGGGGCGTTTGCGATCGGCGCCAAGGCGCTCGCCGGCGTCACCTGCGAGTCGCGGTGCGTGCCCCATGGTTCGCTGCTGGTCGTATCGGCTAGGAGCTCGCCACTCGGCAGCGAGGGCGCCGCTGCCGATTCCTCCGCCGTCCCCAGCGGGAGCCCGTCGATCGCCACGAGCTCGGCGGGGGGCGTGTCGCCCCCGAGCGCGGCCGTCGCCGCCTCGACCCCTTGGTCGAGCCATTCGGCCAGTTGCTCGGCGGGCGGGCCGTAGCGATAGGCGGCCATCGACCCCACGGCGAGTGTGCCGAGCATGATCGCCAGGCGGGTGAGCGTTTGCAGCGGGTTGGTCTTCGGTGTGTTGGGCATCGGACGCGGCTTGGGAACAAGAAGGCGAGGGCCGTGCGCCGAGGGTCCGGCGCAGCGACCGTCCGCTCAGAGCGCCCGAAGGCTATCGCCGCGGGGCCAAGGCGGGCAACGCCAGTTTGCGGCCCCGCCCCACCACGGGGCGCCCGGCCTATAATCGATCCCCATGGAGCCGATCTACCTCGACCACAACGCCACCGCGCCGATCTTGCCCGCCGTGGCCGACGCCGTGCGTGATGCACTGCTAGCGTTCCCCGGCAACGCCTCGAGCCAGCACGGCCCGGGCCGCGACGCCAGGCGGCGGCTCGAAGCCGACCGGGAACGGGTCGCGGCGATGCTGGGCGTCGATACCGCCGGCCCCCGGCCCGACCGGTTGATCTTCACCAGCGGCGGCACCGAGTCGAACAACCTCGCCCTACGCGGCGTGGTCGAGCCGCTGCTGCGGGCCGGGCGGCCGGCGCGGCTGATCGTCTCGGCTGTTGAGCACCCGAGCGTCATGGAAACGGCTTCGCGCCTCCGCGAGCGCGGCTGCCGGGTCGATCTCTTGCCGGTCGACCACGAGGGCGTGGTGAGGCTCGACACGCTCGACGCCCTGCTGGCCGAGCCGGCCGGGGAGAGCGAGACGCTGGTGAGCGTGATGCTGGGCAACAACGAGACCGGCGTGCTGCAGCCGATCGAGGAGATCGCTCGCCGCTCGCGCGAGGCGGGCGCGCTGTCGCACACCGACGCGGTGCAGGCCCTCGGCAAGGCGCCGGTCGACTTCCGCCGGCTCGGCGTGTCGATGCTCTCGCTCACGGCCCACAAACTCCACGGCCCGGTGGGTGTGGGTGGATTGCTTGTCGAAAGCGGGTTGAAAACCCCGGAGCTGCTCAGCGGCGGCTGGAGCAACGACCGGCCGGGCACCTCGCCCGTGGCCTTGGTGGCGGGCCTCGCCGCCGCGCTCGAGGCGGCCCACAACGATGCGGGGCGACCCGCACGGATGCGCGGGTTGCGCGATCGGTTCGAGTCGCTCGTCACGGCCGCCGACCCGCAGGCGGTGGTCGTTGGGGCGGGGGCTGCAAGGCTGCCGCACGTGGCGAACATCGCATTTGTGGGGCTCGATCGACAGGTTATGCACATGGCGTTGGACCGCGAAGCGATCGCCTGCTCGACCGGTTCCGCTTGCGCCAGCGGGTCGAGCGAGCCCTCGCCGGTGCTCACCGCCATGGGAGTCGACAACCGCGTGGTGGGGGGGTCGCTGAGGTTCAGCCTGGGGGCCCTCACCACGGAGCGGGAGGTCGACGAGGCGGCCCGGCGTATCTCCCTTGTTTGCAAGCGTTTACGGGGCTGCGAAAGCGGCCGAAAATAGCCTTCGCCCGCTCCCGTTCGCACGCCGATTCCGGTACAATCCGGGTTTGCCAAATGGGGCCCATGGTGGGCCTGCCGGACGCCTTGTTCTGCCGATCGTCCGGCGCGCTTCTGCACGCCACCGGAGGGAGCCCTCGCCTTGTCGATTGTCAGCGTCATCGACCTGAGCGGGCCCGGGCAATCGGGACTCGAAACCGGCGCCGGGTCGAACGCGCCGGGGTCGTCGGTCGGCCGTGTGGCCACGACGCCCTGCTTCGTGGCCGGCCCCGAGAATCGGCTGCTCGCCACGGTGCTCGCCCGACTCACCGCCGCCGCCACGAGCGACGACGCCGCCGCCCGCCAAACCGCCCGCTCGCTCGGCCCGGTCACGCTGGTGGGGCCGACCGGCTGCGGCAAGAGCCACTTGGCCCGCGGGCTGGCCGAAGCGTGGCGCGCCAACCACCCGACCGAGGGCGTTCATTGCCTCACGGCGAACGACTTCCGCCGACGCATCGCCACGGCCAACGAGGATAGCTCGGTCGACGAGCTGCGAACAACGATGCGGGGCGCCGCGCTGTTGGTGATCGAAGACCTCGACCGGGCGCCCGCTTCGGCGCTGCTCGAGGACGAGCTGATCGCCACGTTCGACGCCCTCGCCGAGCGCGGGGCCGTGCTGATCGTCACCTCGACCAAACCCCCCGCGGCGCTCACCCAGTTCGCACGCCCCCTCGCCAGCCGGTTGGCGGCGGGGGTGACCGCCGAGATCGCCCCGCTCGGCGTCGAGGCCCGCGAGGAGCTCGCCGAGCGGCTGGCCGAGACGCTCGGCCTCGCCTTCGAGGAGGGCGTGGCCGCCCACCTCGCCGAGCGGCTCCCCCACGAGCCCCGCCAGCTGATCCGCGTGGTGGTGGGCCTGCGCAACCGTTTCGGGTCCCGCGGCCCGATCTGCGCCGAGCAGGTCGAGCAGTGCCTCGCCGAGAGCACGCAGCGCCACTCGCCGCCGATCAAGGAGATCGCCGCGGTGGTGAGCCGCTATTACGGCCAAACCCTCCGCGCGATGAAGAGCGGCAGCCGCAAGAAGTCGGTCGTCGAGGCCCGCGCGGTGGCGATCACGCTCGCCCGCGAACTGACGCCGCTCAGCTACGACGAGATCGGCCGCTTCTTCGGCGGCCGCGACCACTCGACCATCATGCACAGCCACCAGCGCATCCAAGCAAACGCGCAAACCGACCGGTTGATGCGGCTTGCCTTGAGTGAGTTGAGGAGGCTGATCGCGGCGACCTGACAAGCTGCGAAAACTAGAGACCCGCGGGGAGAAGTCGTCCAAACCAGGGTGAAACGCCTGTGACTAACCAGGCGCTCGAATGCGACCTCCCGCAAGCAACGCCGAATGTTTCAACACTCCGTCACAACAACACAACAAAGACCACACGCCGGCGCGACGCGTTTTCCCCCGCCGGCCAACCGACCTAAAGCCTTGTGCGACAGGCGCCTACGCTCGCTCTGCTGTGAGTTATCAACGCCGCAGGCCGCCGCATAACTACGACAACAACTTATTTAATTAATTACTTAAAACGCTAGCGACTCGCCGACCCCGACCGCGGGTCAGTCCCGAGCTTGCGAAGGAACTACGATGAAGATCACCTGTGACCGGGAGAAGCTGCTCCACGCCTTCCAGGCTGTCGCCGCTGTTGCGCCGTCGCGTAGCCCCAAGCCGATCCTGCAGAACGTGAAGATCGACGTCGCCGACGGCAAGGCGACGCTCATGGCGACCGACCTGGAGATCGGCATCCGCCACGACGCCGAGGGCGTGGCCGCCGAGGAGCCCGGCGCCGCGGTGCTGCCCGTCGCCCGCTTCGGCTCGATCTTGCGTGAGAGCTCGGACGAGAGCTTCCGCATCGAGTCCGACGGCCAGAAGACGCTGGTCCGCGGCGAGCGGAGCCAGTTCAGCCTGCCGGCCGAGAACCCGACCGACTTCCCCTCGGTGGCCGAGTTCACCGAGGAGGCGTACTACGAGGCCCCGGTGCGGTTGCTGAAGGAGATGATCCGCCGCACGATCTTCGCCACCGACAACGAGTCGAGCCGCTACGCGCTGGGCGGCGTGAAGCTCGAGTGGGAAGACGGCAAGCTCACCGCGATCGGCACCGACGGCCGCCGGCTGGCCAAGATGGAGGGCCCCGTCGCGGCGGTCGGCTCGCCGCCCGAGATCGGCGACGCCACGATCGTGCCGAGCCGCTCGCTGCAGCTGATCGACCGCGTGCTGCTCGAAGACGACAACGAGGTGCGGTTCGTCGTGCGGCAGAACGAGATCTTGGTCCGCACGCCCCGCGCGGTGGTCAGCAGCCGTTTGCTCGAGGGCCGCTTCCCGCGTTGGCGCGATGTGTTCCCGCAGCGGACCGAGTCGGCGCGGATCGAGATGACCGTCGGACCGTTCTTCTCGGCCGTGCGTCAGGCGGCGATCGTCACGAGCGACGAGAGCCGCGGCGTCGACTTCACCTTCGGCGAGGGCGTGCTGGTGCTGGCCGGCCAGACGGCCGAGGTCGGCGAGTCGCGGATCGAACTGCCGATCGGCTACGACGGCGCCGAGACCGTGATCACGCTCGACCCGCGGTTCCTGGTCGACTTCCTCAAGGTGCTCGGCCCGGAGAAGACGTTCACACTCGACCTGGACGGCCCCGAGTCGCCGGCCGTGTCGAAGACCGACGACGGCTACGGCTACGTGATCATGCCGCTGGCCCGCGACCGCTGAGCGACAGGAAAGCAACCGCCAAGACGCCAAGGAAGCCAAGACGTTTTTTGACGGGATTACCAAGATCGACATGATCGGTTTCCGCCCGGCTTTTTGAATCCAGTAGATCCAATCAATCCTGTCCAGCTTCCTTCTTGGCGTCTTGGCGGTTCATCAAAATGCTCGACCCGATCGACCCCGAACTGGCCGAGCAGAAGATCGCCGACTTGGCCGCCAAGGCGAGCGGGCTGGGGCGGTGGAGCCGGGCGCGGCGGCCGAAGAAGGCCGCCGACGTGATCGCCCAGGTGATCGCCAAGCGGGGCTACGCCGCACGCCAGGGCGACGAGCGGCTGCGGGAGGCGTGGGCCGAGGCGGCCGGCGAGGCGCTCGCCCGCTTCAGCAGCCCGAAGGGCCTCAGGCGCGGCGTGCTCGAGGTGATCGTCACCAGCAGCGTGATGCGACAGGAGTTGGAGTTTCAAAAAACGACGCTGATGACGCGCCTGACCGAGCTGCTGCCCGACGCGCGGATCGAGTCGCTGCGGTTCAAGGTCGGACGATTGGAGTAAACGCTCTCCCGTTCCCGGGAGAGCGGATTGGGTTCTAAAGCTTTTATTTAATTCAACAGCAGCGGGTGGGGGAGAAGCGGGTACCCAGGCGGCCCCCACCCCGGCCCTCCCCCAACGGGGGAGGGGGATTAACGACATTTAACGAAGACGACGATGACCGACGCCAACAACGAGAATCACATCGCCGGCGAGTACGGCGAGAAGGACCTCGAGCACCTCTCCGACCTGGAGCACGTGCGCGAGCGCCCCAGCATGTACATCGGCGACACCACCTCGCGCGGCCTGCACCACCTGGTGTACGAGGTGGTCGACAACTCGATCGACGAGGCGATGGCCGGCCACGCCTCGGAGGTGACCGTCACGATCAACGCCGACGACTCGGTCACGGTCGAGGACGACGGCCGCGGCGTGCCGGTCGAGAAGCACGCCCAGCTCTCCGAGCAGATGGACCGCGAAGTCAGCACGCTCGAGGGCGTGATGACCGTGCTGAAGTTCGGCGGCAAGTTCACCAAGGGCGCCTACCAAACCTCCGGCGGCTTGCACGGCGTCGGCGTCACGGTCGTGAACTTCCTGTCGGAGTGGGCCGAGTGCGAGGTCTGCCGCGACGGCGGCGTCCACCACCAGGAGTACGAGCGCGGCGTGCCGAAGGGCCCCGTCCGCCGGGCCGGCTCGAGCGACAAACGCGGCACCAAGACCACGTTCAAGCCCGATCCGCAGATCTTCCAGGTCACCAAGTACAGCTACTCCACTCTGCTCAAGCGGCTCCAGGAGCTGGCGTTCCTCAACAAGGGCGTCAAGATCACGCTCTCCGACGCCCGCACCGGCGAGAGCGAGTCGTTCCAGTACGAAGACGGCATCCGCGAGTTCGTCACCCACCTGAACCGCGCCAGCGACACCGTCCACCCGGACGTGCTGCACATCCAGGGCGAGTCCGAGGGCGTCGAGATCGAGATCGCCTTGCAGTATTCCGGCGAGTACACCGAGAACGTTCACACCTACGTGAACAACATCAACACCACCGAGGGCGGCACGCACCTCAGCGGTTTCCGTTCGGCCCTGACGCGCACGATCAACGCGTACGGCAAGAAGGAAAACCTGTTCAAGGACCTCACACCCTCCGGCGAGGACGTGCGCGAGGGGCTCACCGCCGTGATCTCCTGCCGCGTGCCGCACCCGCAGTTCGAGGGCCAGACCAAGACCAAGCTCGGCAACTCCGAGGTCGAGGGGATCGTCAACACGCTCTTCGGCGAGTACCTCACCAAGTTCTTCGAGGAGAACCCGCGCACCGCCAAGGCGATTGTCCGCAAGAGCCAGCTGGCCGCCGAGGCCCGCGAGAGCGCCCGCAAGGCGCGGCAGCTCATCCGCGAGCGCAAGGGCGCCATGGGCGGCGGCAGCTTGCCCGGCAAGCTCCGCGACTGCTCCAGCCGCGAGGTCGACAAGTGCGAGCTCTACCTGGTGGAGGGCGACTCGGCCGGCGGCCCGGCCGAAGGCGGCCGGCGCCGCGAGTTCCAGGCGATCCTGCCGCTGCGGGGCAAGATCATCAACGCCTACAAGTCGCGCGACGACAAGGTCCTGGCCAACGAAGAAGTCCGCAGCATGATCGCCGCCATCGGCGCCGGCATCGGCGTCGAGCAAGACATCGACAAACGCCGCTACGGCCGCGTCGTGATCATGACCGACGCCGACGTCGACGGGTCGCACATCCGCACGCTGCTGCTCACCTTCTTCTACCGGCAGATGTACGACCTCGTGGCCAAGGGGCACGTTTACGTCGCCCAGCCGCCGCTGTTCCGCGTGCGTCGCGGCAAGGAGCCGGCCCGCTACGTGCAGACCGAAGAAGAGATGCGCACACAGCTGCTCGACCTGGGCCTCGGCGACTCGGTGTTCGACGCGGGCGACGGCCAGCTCATCGAGGGCGACGCGATGTCGCGCCTCGTCCGCACACTCGCCGCCATGGAGGAGGCGATCCTCCAGCTCGAACGCCGCGGCGTGTCGCTCAAGATCCACGCCGAGCGGCTCGACCCGGCCAGCGGCAAGCTGCCGGTGTTCCACGTCTTCCTCTCTGGCGAGGAGCACTGGTTCACCAGCCGGGCCGACCTCGACGCCTTCATCGAGGAGCAGGAGAATGCGTCCGACGGCGCGCTGCTGATCGACGCCGGCCCCGCCGCCCTCGGCTCGCAGGGCGACTCACAAGACGACGACTCCTCCTCGGCGACCGGCGAGTCGGCGACCGAAGACCCCTCGAAGGTCCGCCGCCTGCGGGTGGTCGAGATGCACGAGGTCCGCACCATCAACACGATGCTGCAAGACCTCTCGAAGCTCGGCTTCGAGATCGACGCCCTCATCCCGCTCGAGCGGACCGGCGAAGAGAACAGCCGATACGTGTTGCGCCGCGGCGAGAACGAGACCGGCCTCGACGATCTCCGGGGCCTGCCGGCCGCCATCCGCGCCGCCGGCGAGAAGGGCCTGCAGATCATCCGCTTCAAGGGCCTCGGCGAAATGAACGCCGAAGAACTCCGCGACACGACGCTCGACCCCGCTGCCCGCACGCTCCTAAGGGTCACAATGGAAGACGCCGGCGCCGCCGACGATTTGTTCCGAGTGCTGATGGGCGACCAGGTCGAACCGCGGCGTGATTTTATTCAGAAGCACGCGCTGGATGTTAAGAATCTGGATGTGTGACGATCGAACCACGAAGGAACGAAGGACACGAAGTTTGTAGGATGGGTGCTCGCACCCATCTTCCCGGCAAGCGCTAAATGGCCGCAACCGAGCACCAGGCGGCTGAGCCGACGGTCGATCCTCCTGCTGCCGCCATGCCTGAGATGACGCCCGCTATCCGAAGTTGGGTGCAAGCACCCATCCTACGCACTTTATTCAGAAGCACGCGCTGGATGCTAAGAATTTGGATGTGTGAAGTATATAGTCACGCCGTAGTATTAATCCAATGTTTCACATACATCTAGTATTAACATATACGGGGGGTCAGCAATGGCGCGCGTTGTAACTTTGTACAACAATAAAGGTGGGGTATCTAAGACTACCACTCTTTTTAATTTAGCTGTATATCTTTCGCTACATGGTAAACGTGTATTGATAGCAGATTGCGATCCACAGTGTAATGCCACGGAACTATTCTTTTCATCTTCAGATACTTACTCCGAGCCGAATGTTGAATTGCCCGGTACAAGCGTCTATCAAGCACTGTTGCCACGATTTAAAGGCGAAGCAAAGACAATTGATCCGGATGCAATCAGTCTTGTCACCTCAGAGTTGTATCCGAGATTAAGTCTTTTGCGTGGAGACCTGGAGTTTAGTTCCGCAGAGAATTATTTCGGAACAGCATGGAACCAATCGATAACAGAAAACATTAATGAGAAGAACACGTATGTAGTAATGCATCGTATGCTGCGATCGTTAGCATCACATTACGGATATGACTATGTGCTGTGCGATGTAGGACCAAGTACTGGCGCTATTAGTCGTACTGTTATGCTAGCATCCGACGGATTTATTCTACCCCTGACGCCGGACAGATTTTGTTATCAAGCGGTACGTGTATTGGGAACGATAATCAGGGAATGGATGAATAGGCATGACGAAATTATCAAGACATTCCAGCCGTATGGGGTAGATACCTTTCCAGGAAACCCAATGCTGTTCGGCGCCGTAATACAGAACTTTAAAATGCATGGTGGGAAGGTAAAAGAGTCTTATACTAAATGGCAGGAAAAAATATCCGAGTCTATATCAAGTGATTTGCTTGGAGGGAATGGTGTAACAGCAGGTCCTAAATGTAACCCGAAATCGCCCTATGTAGCGAATATGCGAGATGTGGGACCATTGGCTCCAGTAGCACAAATGTTTGGACGTGCGATATTCGATATACAGCAAGAACATACGGAAGCAGCTTCTTCAGGAGGAAATAAATACTATGGAGTAGTGTGGGCTAACTGGGTAGAACGCATGCATGAATATGAAGAGCAAATATCATCATTAGCCGAGGCGATACAGTGAAAGACCCTGAGTATGTATACGCCGCTTTACTAGATATACTCGGGTACCGGGCTTTTCTTCGGCGAGACGAGGAGAAAGGCGCAGTTGAATTTCGGCATACGATGGAGAGTGCGCTGTCGAAGCTTGATGATGTAGGAAAAGATTACAGTGTACAAGCGATTTCAGATACGGTAATAATTACTAGAGCGGAGCATAATACGGGGCATGAGTTTATAGAGCTTGTTAGAAAAACTATAGTTGCATTCCTTAAAGAGGGAGTACTTGTTCGCGGTGGAATCACATATAACAACCACTATAAAAACGGCAATGTAACATATAGCCCTGCATTAACGCGGGCGTACGAAATAGAAAATAAAGAAGCAATATATCCACGTGTTGTTGTAGACGAGAATGTTCTTAGGATGTTAGAGCGAGACGACGGTACTATTCCAGAGCTCAGTGGAAAGATATGCCGACAGAATGGTGTGCACTGGATAAACATTCTACATGGGGAGGATGCACAGGAGATCTGGGACGCAGCAAAAAAAGTATACTTAGAATCTAGGGACACATTGTATAGGCAGGAATCTGCTCACATGAAGCATTGGTGGCTACAAGAGTATTTGTGGAGCGTGGCTAACGGAGAAGGTGAAAAACTAGAACGGTACGTTTCATCCCCAGTCGTGATAGAGTGAGCCGGGTGCCATGGCCACGCTTGTCGTGGCCATGCGAACCAGGGAAATATCACCAACACGCGCCATGCCCACGCTACCGCGTGAGCATGGCGCCCGGCTTCACAACGGTTTATCCACGCGGCGGCACCACACACAAACACAATTCGCTCTTACGCGGACTCCGCGTCAGCCACAGCCTGACCTACCTTGAGTGAGTAGGATGGGTGCTCGCACCCATCTTTGGATTACGAGCGACCTATCACGCTGGGAAGCTGCAGACGGATTGATCGTCGGCTCGGCCGTATCGCGCTTGCGTTGCGGCCATTTGGCGTTAGCCGAGGAGATGGGTGCGAGCACCGATCTCCCCGGCCTCTTAACCGGGCGCCATGGTCGCTCCACGCCATTGGGCATGACCTCAAAGTGCGTTCCGGCCCGCGACTATTGATCACAAGGCGTCATCCACTCGGAGGCGCCGGGCGCCACGAGCGTTAAGCGGTTGCAAGCGCGCGTCGACTCTATCGGCGCCTCTCAGTGGCGGTCAATTTTGGTGTTCCGGGGTGATATCGTTGGACACCCCCGATCGCGCCCAATTAGGATGGCCATTCGATAGAAGTAAGTCACTGATCCCCCAAAAGACGCACACCACCGACGGCCCGCTAATGATCCACAGACTCACCGCCGCGCTTGCGGCTGCGCTCTCCTGCTATTTCGTGCTGACAGGAGCAGCGGAAGGGCAACAATTGCGTTTCGAGTGGGCGGCTCAGATCGCCACCAACGAGATCGAGCGGGCCGAGGCGTTGGCCTTCGATGCGGTCGGCAACGTCTACGTCACCGGTGTGACGCAAGGCCTCTTGGGCGACACGGCCTACGGCACGCAAGACGTGTTCATCACGAAGGTCTCGCCCTCGGGCTCCTTGCTGTGGTCTCAACAGATCGGCAAGGCGGGCGCCAATGTGGCCGGCGACGTGGCGATAGACGCCGACGGCAATGTGATTGTCGTGGGATCGTTCGGCGTTCCCAGCCTCACCGACAAGGCTTTCTTTATCCACAAGGTGTCGCCCTCGGGAGAAACGCACTGGACGCAGCAGGGCGTCTACCCGCCCGGCTCTCTGGCCTACGGGGTGGCGGCCGATGGCGACAACAACATCTACGTGACCGGCGAGATCGACGACCCGGGCAATAGAGACATTTTCTTGTACAAAATCTCCGAGACGGGCGGCCTTCTTTGGGCGCGGCTGATGGGAGAGGCCGAAGGCAGCCGCGGCTCCGACATTGCGATCGATAGCGCGGGGAACCCGGTGATCACCGGCACGGTCTGGGGCGGGGAGACCGACGGGTACGACGCCTTCACGTCCAAGTTCAATGCGGCGGGCGATTTGCTCTGGGGACAACGCGTCGGCACGCAATTCGACGACGAGGGCCTCACCCTCGCCATCGATGGTCAGGACAACATCGTCGTAGCCGGGAATTGGGGCCAAGGCGATTCGGCCGCCTCGGGCTCGCAGCCCGTGGTCTGGAAGCACGACCCGGCCGGAGACTCCTTGTGGTTCAACCAATACGAGGGGTCGGGAGAGGGAGATACTGTGCGCGGGCTCGCTATCGATTCCGACAATGGCGTTTACTTCGTAGGAGCCACCTCGGGCCAAGTGGGACCCACGCAATTCGGCGGGGTCGACGCCTACCTCACGGCCCTCTCCCCCGACGGCGACGGGCTGTGGGCGTCTCAGTTCGGATCGTGGAACTACGACGAGGCCAACGCGATCGGAGTGTTCAACGGCGACGAGTTTTACCTGGCGATCACGTCCGCCTCGGGGCTGGCGGGACCGAGTCTCGGGCTGACAGACGTTTTCCTCATCAAGTATGTCGCCGTGCCCGAGCCCGTCTCCTCGCTCCTGATCGGCTTGATGGCGTGCGTTCTAGTCACCCGTCGCCCCGCCGGGCGCTGATGACGCAGTGAGTAGCGACTACGGAGCTGATGTGCTCTCCACCAAGGCCGCTGCCGCCAACCCCCCAACCGACGCCCGACTCTAAGAGGTGAGGATCTCGACATGAGCGAACCGATTGAGATTAGGGACGAACGCAACGTGGTGCGAGTGAGGATTGGTTTTGATGGGCGTGGAATGCCCATCCTTTCGCTGAATGATGAGAAAGGTCGTGAGCGCGTTTTGCTTAGGGTAGGGCCGGAAGGCGATGGCTCTTTGGAGCTTAGGACAAGCGTAGGGCATTCCGCTGTCTCGCTGCATGCAACCCAAGACCATACCGCCGGGATCCACTTCAACGTGCCACACGCCGCTATCCTCAGCGCTGGGGTATTTGATCGTACGGGAGAGATATCGCTAAGGACCGAACAGCGTGAATTCAGTTGGCCGGACGATATGCCGCAACACGAAGCGGATGGCCTTGTGAATCAAGAGTGACAGCTCGCTAGTGCGTGGGTCAGCCCTAACGCCCCTCTTTCCAGCCACTGCACGGCCTTTTCTCGGGACACCCCTATGCCACACGAATCCCTACGCTCGCCACTACCCTTGATCGCTCTGCTGCTGACGCTCAAGGCGTGTGGCATAGCGGCGGCTGAGGACGCCGCGACGCTGGGGCGGTTCGACGTGGAGCGTGACCTGTTGCTCGCCCAGTTCGACCTGAAGACCGACGTCGACGACGTCCACTCGGTCGCCGCGGTCGCCACGATGCTGGCCGACCCCCGCCTGGCCGGCGTGCGGAGCCACGCCGTGGCCGGCGCCTACGGCGTGCAGACCGGCCCCTACGTGCCGGCCAATGAGCTTTTCGAGGCCGCGTTCGGCGACCACTGGTCCGACGCCCACACGGACCGCCAACGCGCGGTCGGTGATGTGGCCCGGCTCGTCGAGCAGACGCTCCGCCGCGGGGGCGACGTTTGGGTTGCCGAGGGGGGCCAGTCCGACTTCTCGGCTGCCGTGCTCGAGCGGGTCGCGGAGTCGACGCCCGCGGCCGACCTCGCCGAGCGGTTCCATGTGGTGCAGCACTCCGACTGGAACGAGAAGAGCGCCAGCCCCGACGCGTTGGACCACGTCCGCCGGCGCGCCGCGTACCACAAGATCCCCGACGGCAACGCCCGGGGCAACGGCACGCCGGGGCTCAAGACCGACGGCGCCATCGATTGGCGCGCGAGGGTGACCGACCCCCGCCTGGCGGCTTTGTGGGACCAAGCGCTAACGATCGCCAACCAGTACAACGGCCGGGAGGGCCGCTACCACAACGGCGCGATCGCCGAGGGCGGATTCGACTTCTCCGACGCCTCGGAGGTGTGCTGGGTCTTCGGCTTCGAGGGCCTGGCCGATGCCGAGCAGTTCTTCGACGAGTTCGCCACGCGGGCCGAGTGACACACCGGCTGACGACCATTGGCCATTGGCTATCGGGTACTGGCTACCCGCTGAGTAGGTAGGCGCGTCATTTCTTCCTTTGGTGATTTACACCCAGTCTACACACGCGATGCGATTCACGCCCCGCGGCGCCAAATTGTGTAGATTCTCCCAAAAAGCGTGACGCCGCAAGCTCGCCTTGCTTAGAATGAGCCGTCGTTGGCCGATCCTCGGCGCTTCACACCACTTTTGAACGAGCAGCTCATGACTCCCACCCCCGTGCCCACGCCGCGCAAAGCGGCTGGCATTCTTATTGCCGCCGCCCTGGTTTTCGTCGGTTGGACGGCGTCCGCCACGGCCGTCGAGTTCAACACCCCGCCCGACTCGATCGACGCGCTCGTCCAGACGACGTCGTCCGAAGGCGACCACTACGTGGTCGGCGACGGCGTCACGGTCAACGTCAACGGCAACACGAGTGACTTGCCGTTCTTGGTCACGAGCGGCGGCGCGGTGAACCTCACCCCCTCGCTTTCGCCAGATCACTTTGCCGAAGGGGCCTACGCCGTGAGCGAGGGGGGCGCGGTCGGTGTGAGCAGCGGGACACTGTTCGACTACGCGGGGCGCAGCGGCTCGCGGCTTAGTGTCGATGGGGGGACCGTGGTCTATGCGTCGGCCCAAGGGGGCTCCGAGGTCGAGATCAATGACGGGACGATCTACACCCTCTCGGTTTTCGAGGGCCACGTGACGATGAGCGGGGGCAAGCTGCTCGACCTCATTCTCGGCGGTGTGAGCGACGTCGAACCGTCGGTCTTCGATGTCCTCGGTGGCGACCTCGGCGAGAGCATCACCTGGATCGGTAGTCTGTCGACTATGAACCTCCGCGGCGGGGCGCACGACTACTCGACGCTGTGGCTCGTCGTCGATGGCGTCTTGAACCTGTACGGGACCGATTTCGTGGTGGACGGCTCGCCGATCTCGCTCGCGGCCGGCGAACAAATCGTCGTCCCCGACCGCAACGTCACCTACGCCGGCGTGCTGGAAGACGGGTCGCCGTTCGATTTCTACCTCGCCGACGAGAGCGACGGGGGGATCGGCGGCATCCGGGTCCCCAACGGCGGCGTGGTCCGGCTGATCGGGGCGATCCCCGAGCCGAGCGCGTTGGCGCTGATCGTTTTGGCTCACGCGGCGATTGCTGGCCTCGGCCGTCGAGTTGCGATCGTGAGAGAGTAAGCCAGTACTCAAGAGCGGGTGGCCCGGCGCCCGTCGTCCTGCAAAGACTGACCTGCGAAACCGAGCCTGTATCAAGGGCTGCTCGGCTGGCGCCCACGCGGTCCAGCAAGACGCCGAGTCAGGCGCTTTTGGTCTACCATCACTGCCACGCTGTTAATCACGCTGACCCCAAACAGACGCCCAAGGACTCCCCCACGACCCCCGACTCTGAGCCGAACGCCTTTCCCACGGACGGGCCTGAAGCGACCACGCCGGCCAAGCGACCGGTGGGCGTCGCGATCCTCATGGTGCTCCACTTGATAGGGGGGGTGCTGCTGCTGGGCATGACGATCTTTCTCGCCGTGTTGGACCCGGAGGCGGAGTTCTGGCAAATGATGCAGCAAGTGGGACTCCCCCAAGTGTTGCTGGTGGCGGGCATGCTGCTCCTCAGCCTGCTGGCCATCGGCTCGGGGGTTGGCATGTGGCTGGGGACCCGCTGGGGCTGGTGGCTGACGGCCTTCTACTACGCCTACAGTGTCGCCCGCAACGCCAGCGCGCTTCTCTCACCCGGCATGATCGCCGAAGAGTTTGGCGAGCCGGAGGAAGGGCTGACCAAACACTATTTGAAGTTCGGCGTCCGCGTGGTGATCCACGCCCTGCTGCTGGCCTACTTGTTTAAACAGAACGTGCTGGCCTACTTCGGCATGAGCGGTGTAAGCAAAGGGAAGTCCTTCGGCGCCCTGGCCCTCGCCGTCGTGGCGCTCTTCGCGCTCTTCTTTTTGTTGGGAGCTTAGTGCGAAACGCACGATCTTCAGCCGCGGGCGCCACTCGCGTTTCGCCAGTGAAGCGCTTCCTAACGACGCGTGCGCCGGCTGGCGATCAGGCCGGCAGCCAGCAGCGTCGTGAGGGCGGCGGCCGGTTCGGGGACCGTGCTCGCCGGCGTGGGGGGCGCGGCGGTCTCGCCGTAGTGGTCGCGCCACAGCGTGTAGTCGGCGGCGGTGTACTGGGCGCCGAGTCCGTCGCGCCAGACGGTGAAGTCGGCGGCGTCGACGGCGCCATCGGCGTTGAAGTCGCCCGGCAGGCCGCCGGCGACGAAGGCGACCGCCACGTCGTCCACGACGATCGAGCCCTCGAAACCGGTCGTCAGCAGGTGCAGGCCGAGCTGGTTGTAGTTCCAGGTCGGGCTGGCGGGCGTTGAGTCGACGGCCGACCCGCTGTGCTCGTAAACGCCGGTCGGGTCGCCTTGGTCGTCGACTTGCAGCATCGACCAATCGATCTGGAGCCCCTCGGCCGCCCGTGTGTAGGTGAGGCTCAGGTCGTACAGCCCGGCGGGGGCGTAGTTGAAGCCCGCGTCGAGGTACGAACCGGTGGCGAGCGTGGCGGAGTCGGGGACCTCGACCGCCGTGTCGGCGCCGGTCCGTCCCCACCAGGCGCCGACCCCGCCGCCGGATTGGCCTTTTTCGAACACTCCCTCGTCGCGTGTGGCGATGGCGTTGCCGGCGAAGTAGCCGTTCCAGGCGTCGCCGCCCTCGATGACGCCGCCGATCGTGCCCTCCGCGTCGTCGAACATCCCGTAGCGGAGCTGCAACTGGCGGAGCGGTTGGTCGGTGTCGAGGCGGGCGGTCATGGTCAGGGCGTCGCCGACCGAGTCGAGCGTGTGGCCGAGCCCGTCGGGGCCGAACGGGGCGTGGGCGATCGGCGCGTCGGCCGAGCCGGTGAACGAGAGCCGGTCGCCCGCCGAGTCCCAGAAGCCGTCGCCCGAGTCGACGGCCCAGGCGGCGGTGGTAGAGGGGCCGGCGGGGTCGGCCGTGGCGAGCGTCGACTGCAAGAAGCCGGCATAGGACGAGACGCGGGTGTAGTTCGATTGGCCGCCCCACGACTCACCCCCCGAGCCGCCGCTGCCGGTGGCGGTCAGGCCGATGAGGCGCCAGTCGGCCGGGTCGTCCAATCCGTTGCGCAGGCTGCCGAAGAAGCCGAACATCGGCCCGCCGCTGTCGCCCGAGCCGACGGTCCCCTCGAGCAGGCCGAAGTTCTCGAGCGTCGACTCGCCGTCGGCGACGATGCGGATCTGGTTCGACGGGATCGTGGCCACGTTGTAGGCGCGGCGGAACGAGCCGAGCCCGTGGACCGACCCGCTCTGCGAGCCGCCGGCGCCCGTGGTGCCGATGTGGCCGCGGTAGCCGTAGCCGCCGATATGGACGACACGCCCCGACTCGCTGGTATCGCTGTTGAGGGTCGCTGTCGCGTCGAGCGCCCCCGGCACGCCGCCGCGGAGCCGGATGAGCGCCATCTCCGAGTTGCCGTCGGGCGTGAAGATCTCGTCGGCGTAGTAGCGGCGGCCGCCGACGTTCACATACACCCGATCGGCCGGGGCGACGGCGCCGTAGTCCCCGCCGTTCTGCACCACGTGGCGGACGGTGATGGCCCACTCGTTGTTGAGCAGCGTCGTCGTGCCGAACGTGTTGTTCGTTTGGTTGTTGATCTGGTAGACGTTCTGGAACCACTGGGTGCGGTCGGTCAGCCCCGGCGAAGAGGCGACACCGAACGCCGGGTCGTTGTTCCAGAAGATCGCGTGCGCCGGCGTTGCCGCGGAGGCGATCGCCCACGCCGCCAGCCAAATCGTCGCAAGGGAGGTGCGTGAGCGGACCATCGGTCGGCGAGGCGCCTGCGGGGTGAACACGGTCGGGGCGCGTGCGAAGGCGGGCGCCCGAGGAGTCAGCGGGGGGGGAGCGGCCGATCCGATCGGACCGGCGCGTACCACACCCTGAAAGTAGATGTCCGCGCAGGCCGCCCCCTGTGTCATAAAAAGACAAAAAAACGGCAGGAATTCTCGGCGTTACGCGGCGAGCCGGTCCGCCCGCTCCGCGATCGCCCGCTGCCCGCCGGCCCTGATCAGGAACTTCAGGTCAGGGGCTCAAGCACCAGTCCGCGCGCTCGGCGAACTCCTGCTGGTACTGCTCACGCCACTTCGAGATGCTGGAGCGCCCCGGCCCGTCGAGGTAGTGGTTCTTGTCGCCGTCCTTGGTGAACCGGCCTCCCCAACTCTCCTGGGTCGGATCGCCGGGGTCGTTGAGCCCGCGGTTGGCGCTCACCAGCCACAGGAACGCCGGCGAATCTCCCTCGCACACCCCGGTGCACCCCATCCCTTCGTGCGGGTAAACGTCGC
Source organism: Pseudobythopirellula maris (assembly GCF_007859945.1). Lineage (GTDB taxonomy): Bacteria > Planctomycetota > Planctomycetia > Pirellulales > Lacipirellulaceae > Pseudobythopirellula > Pseudobythopirellula maris. The sequence goes on from NZ_SJPQ01000002.1 coordinate 1,261,147, forward strand.
AGAGCGGTCCGTGGTTGTGGCGGATGTGCTCGTTGACCCAGGCGAGGTCGGAGAGCGGGTCGCGGCCGCCGAACATGCCTTGGTAGGTCTTCTGCGAGTCGATGATGAACAGCTCGGGGAACTCCTCGAGCAGCCACCCGTGCGAGGCGTCTTGGTAGGCGATCAGGTGGATGCGGAGCTTCGCCAGGAAGGCCTTGAGCTCTTCCTCGCTGCGGGTGTTCTTCACGTCCCAGATCGCTTGGGCGACTTCACGCGGCCCGCCCCACACGCCGATCCAGATCGGCCGGGGGTCGGGCTTGTCGGCGGCGGCGATGATCGCGTTCGAGGCCTCGCTGTCCATGCCCTCGCCGATGATCTCGGTGTGCGGCTGCTTGTTGCGGCCCCACTTGATCGGCACGCCGTGGTTGTTCCCCTTCCCCTCGTAAGTGACCGCCCGCAGCTCGTCGGGCGTGGGGAAGTCGGGGTCGTGGCTCTTGAGGTTCTCGTAGACCATCTCGTAGCGGTCGAGCACGTCGAGGATGTTCTGCTTGTGGGCCTCCATGGCGAACGTGCCGGCGGTGGCGACCAGCCCCTCGACGTCGAACTCGTTGGCGTAAAGCAGGAAGCGGACCATCGACTGCATGTCGTCGGGGTCGCTCTTCATGGTGTTGGGAACGTCGCCGCTCTTGACCACGCCGATCGGCGGGAAGTCGCTCATCATGATCACGCGCAGCTTCTGGTCGCCCCCAGGCGTCCCCGGCCCCTCGGCCAGAGCGAATGAGACCAGGCAGCCGAGAATCAACAGGGCGTGTAAACCGATCGGCAACGGGCGCATGGCGAATATCCTGATGTGAGAAGACGTGGGGGAGGAGCAAGGCGGCGGCCGCGAACAACCGCCAGCGGAGAGGAACCACTGAGCGGAATAGCGAAGAGGCATTCTACGCACCCATCGCAAGCAACACCTACAACAAAGAAGATATTGTTTCCCCTTGAGGGGGTACTCGAAAAAGGTCAACACGCTGCATGGCATGCGTATGGCATTATCATCCATTAACGATGCTGGAGCAACAACCGCCCTGCATCGCATCGAACGGGGACGGGCGACGCCGTATTCCGCACCGCGATCCGTACGGTTGCGCCTGTTTGCGAGGCTAGGATTGCAGCCCGGAGATAGCCTGCAAGAATTGTCGCGCGGCGTGCGCTGCCGGCGCTAACCGCCGGCGGGTCGGCGGTGGTAACATGGTGTGCAGCCCCGCGCCCTTACCCATTCCCCGACGAGACAGCCCCATTCCCCGACGAAACAGCGATATGAAACGACGCGACTTCCTGCGTGGCGTGACCGCCGCGACGGTTCCCACCCTGCTCGGCGCCCGCGCCTACGCCGCGGGCGCCGGCGGCGATCGGCACGGCGACCTGCTGCTGCGGCGTTTAGCGTCCGACCACCTCGAGGTGCTGTTCACCCCGCAGCGGCCGCGGCCGCTGCGCGTGCTGCAAGTGGCCGACACCCACTTCCACCCCGGCGGCGAGACCGAGCGGACCGAGCGCACGCTGCGTCGGCTGGTCGAGAGCGAGCGGCCCGACCTGGTGGTGCACAGCGGCGACTTCGTCAACAACGACTCCGGCGAGCCGGTCGAGTGGAGCGGCCTCGACGTGATGAACGGCCTCGGCAAGCCGTGGACGCTTTGCTTCGGCAACCACGACTACCCGGTCAGGAACGCCGAGGGATCGCGCTCGTTCGAGGAGATCCGGCTCGGCATGGAGCGCGGCTACCAAGGCCACGCCGATCTCGGCGACCGCCGCCGCTACTGCTACCGCTACGACCTGACGAACAGCGAAGGGGGCCGGCCGTCGGCTTGCCTGTTCTTCTTCCAGGTCGGCTACGCCGAGGGCGACCGCCGCGTTTCCGACGACCAACTCGTCTGGTTCGTCGACCAGATGAGCCGCGACCGCGAGCGGGGCGTGAAAGCGCCGATCACGGTGTTTGTCCACATCCCGGTGCGCGAGTTCAACGACCTGTACCAAGCGGGCGAGGCGGTCGGCGAGCACGGCGAGGCGGTCTGCTACGACAGCGACACCGGCGAGACGTTCCGCCGCTTGGCCGACACGGGCCGCGTCTCCGCGGTGTTCTGTGGGCACGACCACGTGAACAACTTCCACGGCCGGTGGCGCGGGATCGAGCTCTCATACGGCCGCGTGTCGGGCTGGGGCGCTTATGGGCCCGCCGACTGGCGCCGCGGCGGACGGCTGATCACGCTCGACCTGGCGTCGCCGCGACCGGAGACGCAGCACCACGAGGTGTTCGCCTGAGGCGGGCTGAGCTGGCGACGCCGTGCTGGCGACGCCGTGATAGCGAGTCCGGTAGCAGCGAGCTCGTCTTGTACGGCCATTAGGTTCGGGCGATAATTGTCGGGCGCGGTGAATCCACCTAACGCCTGTTGTTTCGCCTAAGGAGAGTCCGGCATGACGCGTCTCCTGACGATTGCCCTGCTGCTCACCACCTCGGCCTGGGCCGCGCCACCGCTCCGCTCGGACGTGGAGGTGGTGCTGGGCCCCAAGCTTTACCGCGACGGCGACGTGGTGGAGATCACCGACGTGACAGCCACCTCGCCCCGTCTGGAGCAGGGAGACACTCTCGTGGTGAAGGGCCGGGTGCGGCTCGACAGCAAGCCGCTGGCGCACCTGGGACTCTACCTCACACAGACCGATGGGGACGGCCGCGAGGAGACCGACCCGGAGCAGACGATGTCGATCTCCGAGGGCCTGCGCGACTTCGAGCTGAAGATCACGATCAAGCACCAAGGCTCGCTGCACATCTCGCTGTACGACGAGAAGACCCGCCGGCCGTTTGGCGGCGTGTACTTCGGGACGCGCGACCAGATGGAGGAGATCGCGGGCAGGAAGCTGGACTACTACCTAGAGGACTGAGCGTTGGCATACTGAAGCCGCCCACAAAGACGCGCGATCGTGTGTGGCCATCCCGTTTGAACAACGGATGGCGCGTACTCCCTCCCCTCGTGGGGTAGGTTGTGATTGACATGAATTCGACGCGCGAGCTGATGCGCCCGTTCCGAGGCGCCTTCGCCATGTACGCTTTGTGGTTCAATTGAGAAACCGCCGAGCGCAGAGGGATTCGAGTCCAGTCCCGTTCGGTCATCGTTACTGTGCTCGAACGCGACAGCGCCACGCAGGTAGCTACCAAGCCTGGCTACTCCTGCGAGTCCCACTCCCCCTGCGGGGTCAGCCAGAAGATCTTGCGGTCGACGCCGGATTCTTCCAGCAGCTTAAGATAGGGCTGGTAGCACGGATTCGGCAGGATGTTCGCGATGAAAGACTCTTTGGTCTCGTTCCACCTCTCGTAGACGACAACGAGGTCCGGTTCGTCCGCCGACGCATGGAGCCTGGCGTCGATGAACGTGGGCTGCTTGGCGAGCTCCTCGAACAGGGAGCGCCCCGCTTCGATGAATCGATCGCGGAACCCCGGCTTGGCCGTCACAAAGACATTCAACGCAATCATTGGTGTTCGTCCCGGTTAATTGGCGCGGCGATTAAGCAGAGGCGGCAAATCGGCTCCCATGCACGCGCCATCTTACTGAGCAGCCCAGGCTCTTGAACCTGGGCTGCTCACTTAAGTGCGCATCTTATTGCTTGTCTGCCGACCGGCGTGCTTGCTCCGCCAGGCTCACGCCGCCGCCGTCACGCCGGGATCATGCCGTGCGGGTCGAGCACAAACTTCTTGGCGGCGCCGCCGTCGAAGTCGGAGTAGCCCTTGGGCGCGTCTTCCAGGCCGATCACCTCGACGTTGACCGCCTTGGCCGGGTGCGCCTTGTCATGCAGGATCGACATCATCAAGCCGCGGTTGTACTTCATCACGGGGCACTGGCCGGTGGTGAAGTGGTGGCTCTTGGCCCATCCCAAGCCGATGCGGATCCCCAGCGTGCCGACCTTGGCGTTCTCGTCCACTCCGCCCGGGTCGCCGGTGACGTACAGGCCGGGGATGCCGATGCCGCCCGCCGCGCGGGTGATGTCCATCACGCTGTTGAGCACCGTGGCGGGCTTCTCTTCGCCGGCGTCGCCGCCGTGGCCGCGGGCCTCGAAGCCAACACAGTCGACCGCGCAGTCGACCTCGGGCACGCCCAAGATCTGCTCGATCTGGGCGCTCAAGTCGGCGTGCTCGGCGAGGTTAACGGTCTCGCAGCCGAACGAGGCGGCTTGCGCCAAGCGCTCGGGGATCATGTCGCCGACGATCACCACCGAGGCGCCGAGGATCTGGCAGGCGTAGGCACACGCCAGGCCGACCGGGCCGGCGCCCGCCACGTAGACCGTGCTGCCGGTCGTCACCCCGGCGGTGTAGGCGCCGTGGTAGCCCGTGGGCAGGATGTCGGAGAGCAGCGTAAGGTCGCGGATCTTCGCCATCGCAGCGTCGCGGTCCGGGAACTTCAGCAGGTTCCAGTCGGCGTACGGCACCATGACGTAGCGGGCCTGGCCGCCGATCCAGCCCCCCATGTCGACGTAGCCGTAGGCGGCGCCGGGGCGCTCGGGGTTCACGTTCAGGCAAACGCCCGTGTCGCGTTCTTTGCAGCAGCGGCAGCGGCCGCAGGCGATGTTGAACGGCACGCTGCAGATGTCGCCGACGGAGATGAACTCGACGTCGCGGCCCGCCTCGATCACCTCGCCGGTGATCTCGTGGCCGAGGATGATCCCCTCGGGCGCCGTGGTGCGGCCGCGGACCATGTGCTGGTCGCTGCCGCAGATGTTCGTCGACACGATCTTGAGGATCACGCCATGGTGGCACTGACGCTTGTTGCCCGGGTGATCGAGTTCGAGCTTGGGGTCGTCGATCGACCGCACCTCGACCACGCCCGGCTTGATGTAAGCGACGCCTTTGTTGTCCGACATAAGGAGAGCTCCCAGATGATTATGTGAGTGGCGTGGGGCGAGAGAAGTTCTTGCCACGCGCTAGGGCCAAGAGCGATGGCGGGGAAAAGTGACAGTACCGCAAGCGGCTCCGAACGGCGATCTGCCCACTGGACCTTTCGGCAGCCGCCCCCGGGCGACTGCAGCATATCACAACACCAGCCGCTGCGGGCGCCCACGGCGTCGGCGCCGAGCCGCGGGTAAGCAGGTCAGTCGTGGCGATCGGGGTGATGCTCCGCAGAGCGAAGGGGGAGGCGCAGCAAACTGGCGGCGGAATCCTGAAGAAAGTGTCTTGCGGCACACTCGCAGCGACGGCTCATCGTCCGGCGCCGCGGATCCAAAAGATCACGTCGTCACTCACCGGGCCGACACGCTCGCGGATCTGTCGGTCGGTCAGCCGGGCGAGGTCCCAGATCGTTTCGCCGGTGACGAACCCCATGCCGCTCGAGCCGTAAGTCAGGCAAGCGGGCAACTGACGCCACTCGGCGTGGCCCTTTCCCCTGCGACGGATCACCGACCTGTGTGATGCGGGCGGGTCGGAGGCGCCGCGCGGCCGGATCTGGATCACGCCGCTCGTGTCGCCAAAGCCCGACATCACCACGCGGCTCTCGACGTCGTCGATGCAAACCGCCCACTGGTAGTCGCTCGGCCCGATCGTCCAACGGATCACTTCGCCGTCGGCGAGAACCAGCTCCATGCGTCGTTTGGCGGAGCCGACCGAGCTGACCACGAGGATCGCGTCGCGGCCAAAGCAGGTCGCCTCGGTGTCGACGTCGAGCCAGACCCACGACTCTTGTCCCTCGGCCGTGGCGGTGTGCAAGCGGGCCACCACGCCGGTGTCCGGGTCGAGGCGCAAGATGTGCTTGCTCTTCTGGCAGGCGATGACGACATCGCCCCGCGAGTCGAACCGCACGCACTGCGGCCGGCGGATCAGCGGGTGCTCGAACGGCTCGAGCGCGCCGGGTTCGCCGACCCAAACACGGTCGCCCTCCAGGTCGGCCACCACCGTGCGGCCCTCGACCATGTCGAGGCTGTTGGGTTCGAACGAGAGCTTCTCCGCCTCGAGCACCGTGGTGCCCTCCTCGCGGCTGCCGCTGACCGCGCAGAGCCGCCGGTTGCCGGTGTCGGCGACGTAGATCAGCCGGTTGTCGTGCGGAGCGAACGCCAAGTCGACCGGCCGGGAGAACGGCCCGTCGATGAACTCGCCGACTTCGTCCCACGGGCCCCCGGTCTCGTCGGGGATCTGGCCGCGATCGGTCCAGCGGCCGGCGATCGCGTGGGTCGAGCCGTCGGGCAGCACGTGCCACAGCCGGCCGGCCAAGTCGATCGCCTGCCAGCCGCGGATGCTCGTCGACTTGGGGAAGCAGCGGTAGGTGGCGTAGGGGCTCACCAGCGAGTCGTTGCGCGGGCCCTCGTAGCTCGGGTAGCGCTCCACATCGCGGAAGGCCAGCAGCTCGGTCTTGCCGCTCTTGGAGAAGAGTTGCTCGATGACGACCTTGCCGTCGCGACGGCGAAGGATCGGGATGTTGTCGAACCAGTTGACCGTGGGGCCGGCGATCGACTCGCGTAGCCAGCGGCTCGGGTCGGGCAGCTGGGTCGCTGGCGAGGTCCGCCATTCGAACGGGTGCGGAGTGTTGCGAACCGGCCCCCGGAACGGCGCGCCGACCCGCTTGTCGTGCCAGTCAATCGCTAGCTTGCGATGCCCCTCGCCGGCTGCGATGCCCGAACCCGCGTCGGCGTAGACCCACTCGGGCTCGCCGGTCGCCGCCGGCGGGGCGTTGGAACCCGCAACCGGCTCCGGCGCGGCGACGCACCAGCGCAGTGAACCAATCGCCAGGACGACTGGCAAGGCGAGCATGATTGCGGTTGGCGGCAGCAAGCGTCGCATGGTTTTCACGTTCCCGCAGGCGGGCTTCTCGCAAAGCGAGATCGGTCTCGGTATAGGCGTGCGTTGCCCCTCTATTGTGCACGCAAAGCCATGCCTTGCGAACAAGGGATACGCGGGAGGAGCCCGTATCCCACGAGGGCAAGAGTTTCCTTGGACAGCATAATTCGGCTAGGCTTAGCGGAAACTCAGCGAACACTGCAGCGAGTGCGATTCGAGTTGGCGTCATGTCATTAGTCCTCAAGAACAAGGCGGTTTTCCTACACATCCCCAAGACCGGCGGTAATTGGATCCGGGAGATGCTGAAGGAACTCGACCTGATCGACCGCCAGCTGGGGCACAAGCACGCCGATCACGCCCGCTACCTCGCGGCGGCACGGTCTGAAACAGGCTGGCGCCGTCGGATCCAGCCTTCGCCCAAGCGGCCTTTCACCTTCTGCTTCGTGCGGAACCCGTTGAAGTGGTACGAGTCGTGGTTCAAGTACCAGTCGCAGCCCAAATGGAATTGGCGGGATTGGGGCGACGCCAAAGACCCCGACAACTGGCATGCTTGCGCGATGCTCAATGGCCTGGGAGGCTCGGACTTCAATGCGTTTGTCGAGCGCGCGCTCGACAAGCGACCCGGTTTCGTCAGCGAGATGTTTGGCTGGTACGACGCCCCGGCGGTCGACTTCGTCGGCCGCCAGGAGAACCTCCGAGAAGACTTCCTCAAGGCCATCAAGGCGATGGGACTCGAAGTCGACGAGGACCGAGTCCGCGAGTTCGGCAAAGTGGGTGTGAGCCCCAAGCCGATGGAACGAATCGAGTGGCGTGACGATGTCCGCCGCCGGGCGGCGCTGTGCGAATACGCCGGATTGGTCCGCTACGGCTACCAATCGACACTCGAGGAACTGGGTCTCGGGCTTGAACCCACGCCGAGCTCACCAGCGACCTGACCGGCGGCCGCCGCTCGCAGCGCTGCATCAGAAAGACTTCGAGAGCCAGGACAAAGTTGGGGCCGCGGTCCGCCTTGCCTCGGAAGCCTCACCGGAATGCGTTAGAACGGGTGGCGGCTGGCTCACCATTCCTTTTACGCCCCGGATCTTCCGATGACCGAAGCCGAGACTGACACCCCCGCCGAAGTCGATCTGGGAGACCTGGTGCGTGAGGGGGGCGCCGCCGAGCTGGCCGCTTACGTCGAGGAGCTCGACGCCCGCGAGACCGCCCGCGCGATCTGTGAGCTCGAGCCCGAGGAGCAGACAATGCTGCTCAGCCGCCTGGGCCCCGAGCAGGCGGGCGAGGTGCTCGAAACGTTGCCCGACGTGACGGCCACCGAGGCGATCGAGTCGTTGCCGGCCGAGACGGCCGCCGCCATCCTGCACGAGCTGCCGAGCGACGACCAGGCCGACCTCTACAAGTCGCTCGACTCGATCGACGCAGCCGCCATCCTGGCCGAGCTCGACAGCGACGAAGCGGAGCGGATCACCGAGCTCGCCTCGTACCCGGACGACACGGCGGGCGGGCTGTTGGCGACCGAGGTCGTGGCGCTGCGCGACATCGCCAGCGTTGGCCGCACCGTCGAGCGACTGCGCGGCGACGCCGACCGGCTGCGGCGGCTCGACATCCAGTACGCCTACGTCGTGGCCAAGGGCCGCCGGCTGGTGGGCGTGCTGCGGCTGCGCGACCTGCTGCTGGCCGAGGACGACACGAAGCTCGAGACGATCATGATCCGCGAGCCTTTGAGCATCCCGGCCGATATGCCGCTCGCCGAGCTAGAGACGTTCTTCGACGACCACGCGTTCCTCGGGGTGCCGGTCGTCGACGGCGAGGGGCGGCTCGTCGGCGCGGTGAGCCGCGTGGCGGTCGACGAGGCCACGCAGGACCAAGCCACCAGCGACTACCGCCGCTCGATGGGCGTGGTGGTCGAGGAGCTGCGCACGATGCCCACGCTGCGCCGCAGCCGGCTGCGTTTGGCGTGGCTGTCGATCAACATCGTGCTGAACGTGGTGGCCGCGAGTGTGATCGCCGCCTACCAGGAGACGCTCAGCCAGGTGATCACGCTGGCGGTTTTTCTGCCGATCATCAGCGACATGAGCGGCTGCAGCGGCAACCAGGCGGTGGCCGTGAGCATGCGCGAGCTCTCGCTCGGACTGATCCGGCCGAACGAGTGGCTGCGTGTGTGGGGCAAAGAGGCGGCCGTCGGCGTGATCAACGGCCTGGCGCTAGGACTGCTGATCGGCCTGGTGAGCGGCTTCTACGACGGCAACGTATGGATGGGCTTGGTGGTGGGCTCCGCGCTGGCGGCCAACACGCTCTTGGCGGTGCTGCTCGGCGGCGTGCTGCCGCTCGCGCTCAAGCAGATGAAGGTCGACCCCGCGTTGGCCTCGGGCCCGATCCTCACCACGGTGACCGACATGTGCGGTTTCTTCCTGGTGCTGAGCCTGGCGGCGCTGATGATCTCAAGGCTGGTGGGGTGATTCGGCGCGGGCTACACCTCAAACCGGCACGCCTGCGCGTGCATCGCCAGGGCGTAGTCTTGGTTGACCCACGACGCGACCCACTGCGAGGTGGAAAACGACTGCGGCGCCAGACGCTGCAGGATGTCGCGCATCAGCCAGTAGCCCATCCGGCTGCGCGTGAAGAAGTCGAGCGCCTCGCGTCGCCAATAGAGCTTGTAAAAGTGCTGGGCCGTCTTGCGGTGGTAAGGCTCCCAGCGCGGAGAAATGAATTTTAAAGAGATATAGAGACTACCGACCGCCGAGAGAGTGAGCGCTCCTATAATGACGAGCACGTCATTAACATGCTGACGATATTTTTCAGCGATCGTCACTGCGATCGCGATGGACATCGCAATGCTAATTGTCCAGACCGCGATATGGACTGCCCAGAAAATCAGATTGGAGAAATTCCAGATCACCCCCCGGCTGGTCGCGCCCATCTTGCTCTCACAACGGGAGAGCATCTCGCGCAGCGGGTTCACCCAGCGGCGTGACTCGGGCTCCTCCATCTCCTCGGCGCCCTGACGCTGGGCGACCTCGTTGCCGACCCAGTTCCACAGCGCGAAGAACGCCCGCGAGGGGTCGTCGCCTTCCTTCAAGGGGAACGCCGCCATCAGCCGGTCGGGGTCGGCGAGCAGGGCGAGCTGCCGTTCAACCACGGCGTGGTCGCACACGGGGAAGGGAGTCGTGAAGAAGGTCTCGAGTGCGGCGTCGAGCGACTGACGCAGCGCGTCGCCCGCGACGAAGGAGTCTCGCTGATGGAGGTATTGCACCACGACCATCAGCAGTTCGAAGTCGTACTCCAACCACGGCGGCGCCGACGCGAAGTTGGCCTCGATCGAATCGAGCGTCTTCAGAGCCCAGTCGGCCGTGGCCGGGTCGCGGCTCCACAGGGCCGACCGCGCGACGCGGATGCCGAAGGCGATCTTGTTCCCCTCGGCGGCGCCGCGCAGGTTGGCCGCGCAGCGCTCCAGGGTTTGGACGAACAGGCCCGGCGCGTGCTGGCCTTCGTTGACGCTGCGCAGCAACGTCTCCCAGGCCGCCTCGGTCAGAGGGTAGAAGCGGTCGTCGCCGGTCGCCTCGGAAACCGCGACTAGCAATTCGACAAGCGACGCATCGGCGTGGGCGGCGGCCAAGTAGCTCTGCAGCAGGTTGTACAAGCCGTGGTCGTGGTGGTGCTCGCGCAGCCCCGCCAGCAACCATTGGGGGTAACGCAGCGGCTTGTTGGGCTCGCACAGGTCGGCGAGTGTGGCCAGGGCGAAGTAATCGTACGGCGATTTCGCCTTCTTAGCCGCGAGCTCCTGGTACACCGCCCTGGGCGACTCGCTGCGGAGCCGCTCGGCGAGCGGCTTCTCGGCGGGCTTGCTGCGCGTGGACGCGGAGCCATCGGCCGCGCCGCGGTTCTCGCCCGGCCGGTCGGCCGCCGCGGCCGACCACGCCCGGCTGCTCGTCTCGAACGCCTCGCGGTCGTGATCGGTTTGGGTCCCGTAACGCAACTGGTTGTCGAGCCGCTCGTACGCCGCGCGGATCTGCTGGAACTCCTCGGGCGCCTTTTCCGGCTTGTAGCGGCGGATCAGCCGGTTGTAGCTGCGCTTGAGGTCCTTCTGATCAAAGCCCTCGGCGAGCCCAAAGAAACCGAGCGGGTCGTGCGGCAACAAGTCCCAATGGGGTTCGGGCTCCGGGGCGCCTGGGGGTTCGCTGTCGGATTCAGTCACCGCTGTTCCCCGTGGTTCGGATGATCACCCTGATGACGGTGGCGGCGATGATCCACCAGAACCAACCACCCCCCCAGCCGAACGACCAATCGCCGGAGGCCTGCGGCTGCGAGATCGACGCCGCCGTGTCGCCCGGGCTGGCGCGGTTCCAACCGCTCGACTTCTGCCTCAGCAGCGTGTCGAACCAGACCGTCTCGAGGGCGTAGAGCCCGGGGGTCTCTTTTTGCAGGAGCCGGATCATGCGGTGGGCCCGCTTGCGGAGCTTCTTGTCGCGCAGCGAGGCGACGATCTGCTCACGCACTTCGGTGGTCTCGCGCGGCGAACCGGCGAGCACCTTTTTGAGCGCCGAGAAAAAATCACCGTCGAAATCGGGGTTGCCGGCAAGGGCGGGCAGGCGGCTTCGGTTGTGGGCCACCGTGGCGATGCGATCGGCCGCCGTGCGGATCTCGGGCGTGGCGACCCAAGAGAGCTTTTCGACCCGCTTGAGGATCTCCTCGGGGGGGGCTTTCCAGCACGCCTTGCGGAGCTCGGCCAGTTCCTTGAGCAGCCGCTCACGGTCGGGCGCCTCGGCCGGGCGGTTTGGCGCCAGGGCCGCTTGCTGGGCGCCGCGGGGCGTTTCAATCTGCAACGCCGTGCGGCGTGCGGCGACGATCGCCTCGGACTCTTGCATCGGGTTCATCGCCAAGGCGCGCAGCACATAGCGCCCCACACGCTTGCGGCGTTCGGCGTCGGCCGGCGGCGGGGCGGGCGCCTCAGCCATCGGCGGCCTCTTCGCTCGGTGGGTCGATGCCCAGCATCGACAAGACTTGCAACAAGGCCTGCTCGGCGCCCTCGACCAGCTCGCGGTCGGAGCTGTTGAGCGCCGCCTCGAACCCGTCGATCGCCTGCTCCAGGGCGTCGCGCTGGAAGGGACTCACCTCGCCGACGACCCGCTCGCTGAGCCTCAGCAGCCGCTGCTTGGCCATGTCCTCGCGTGGGTAGTACTTCAGCGCCTGGAGCCGTGCGAGCGCCTCACGCTGCTCCTCTTCCGACAGGTCCGAGCTGTGCTGCGTGAGCACCGTGCGGAACTTCTGGTCGGACCCGGCGGGGTAGGCCTCGACCTCGAGGATGCCGTTCAGGTCGTACGAGAAACGGATGTAGACCGTTTGCCCCGGCGGGCCGGCGGGGATGCCGGTCACCTCCAGCTCGCCTAGCAGCAGGTTCTGTTCGACCTTGCGATGGTCGCCCTGGAAGACCTTGATCCGCATCTCGCGCTGGTTCGGCGCCACCGTGGCGAACGGCTCCTCGCGCGAGACGGGGATCGTGGTGTTGCGGTGCAGGATGGGGGTGAAGTAGCCGTCGCGCACCTGGCCGCCGAGCTCCTTGACCGTTTCGATGCCGAGCGTGTACGGGCAGACGTCGGTCATCACCATGTCGTCGACCGCCCGGTCGTCGGCGATGAGAGCCGCCTGCACGGCGGCGCCGAGGCAGACGACCTGGTCGGGGTCGTGCTCGCACTGCGGCTCGTGTCCCAGCAACTGGGCCACGTGGTCGCGGAGCGCCGGCATGCGGGTGGCGCCGCCGACGAGGATCACGTCGTCGACCTGCGTGGCCTCGTGGCGGCCGTCGCGCAGCGCGCGGTTGATCGAAACGGCGAGCCGGTCGAGCAGCGGCCGAACCGCTTTGGCGAACGCCTTCCGGTCGATGCGCACGGTTTTGGCGTCGTCGGCCACGAGTCCCGACTCGTCGGGCAGCGCCACGCGGGCCTGCTCGGCCGAGGCGAGTTCGCGCTTGGCGGCCTCGCACTGCTGACGCAGCCGGGCGACTTGCAGCGGCCGCTGCAGTTCGGCCGTTTCGAGCCGCAAGCCTTGGGTCTTGAGCAACTCGGCGACCAGCCGGTCGGTGAAGTCTTCGCCGCCGAGCATGCTCTCGCCGGCGGTCGAGATGATCTCGAGCGTCCCTTCGAACACCTCCATGAGCGTCACGTCGAACGTGCCGCCCCCCAGGTCGATCACGAGCAGGGTCTTCTCGGCCTGCCGGTCGTGGAAGCCGTACATCAGGGCGGCGGCGGTCGGCTCGTTCACCACGCGGCGAACGTGCAGCCCGGCCAGCTCGCCCGCCTGGCGGGTGGCCCGCCGCTGGGCGTCGTTGAAGTAGGCCGGCACGGTGATCACCGCGTCGGTCACCCGGCCGTCGATTTCTTTCTGGGCGTCGTCGCGGAGCGACGCGAGGACGAGGCTCGACAAGTCGACCGCCGAGAAGCGGTGGCCCGGCAGCTCGATCGTTTGGTCGGTCCCCATCAGCCGCTTGAAGCACGAGGCGCAGCGCTCCGGCCGAGTGACGCGCAGCTCCCTGGCGGCGGCGCCGACCACGATGCTGCCATCCTCCAGCACGCCGACCACCGACGGGGTGAGGTAATCGCCGACCGAGTTGCTCACCAGTCTTGGCTTGCCATCCTCGAAAACGGCGCACAACGAGTTGGTGGTGCCTAGATCGATTCCCAGGATCGGTGCGGTCACGCGTAATGTGGCTCGGTTAGGCGGTCAGTGGGAGATCCAAGAATCCCCCTATCGATAGGAGGCCCCTTCGTCAGAGGCCCTGGGATACTTAAAAGACCCCCATCGTAACTAGCGGTTCGCCGGCCAGACAAGTCGAGCCCCCACCGATCGCAGGGTGGCGCTGAGGCGAGCGGAATCGGCTACGGGGCGACCAGCGAGGCAGCTTCACGTACGGCTTGGAGGAAGAGGGTAGGTGAAAACCCCCAATCGGCGGTCTCAAACGAGCGATATTTGCCCCCTCAGGGGCGTGGCACACCAATCGCGTAGATAGCCATTGTCGGTACGCACGGGTGCTGGAACTGGCTGTCTGGCCAAACGACGCTCCGCCCCGAGCAAGCCATCCCTTAACACACAACCGCATGCCCAGCGAGGAGCTCCGCCATGAAACTCGATTCCTTCGAAAAGCTGTACGTTCACGAACTCAAAGACCTCTACAGCGCCGAGTCGCAGCTCATCGAGGCCCTGCCGAAGATGGCCGAGGCCGCCAGCGACGCCGCGCTTGGCAAGGCGTTTGAGCACCACTTGGAGCAGACCAGGGGCCAGCAGAAGCGGCTCGAGAAGATCTTCGAGGGGCTGGAGTACGAGCCGGGCGGTCACAAGTGCGCCGCGATGGAGGGGCTCATCCATGAGGGCGAGGACGCGATCGGCATCGACGCCGACGATCAGATCCGTGACGCGGCGCTGATCGCCGCCGCCCAGCGCGTCGAGCACTACGAGATGGCCGGCTATGGTTCGGCCTGCGCTTTCGCCGAGAAGCTCGGCCGATTCGACGACGCCGACCTCTTGCGCGAGACGCTCGACGAAGAAGGCTGCGCCGATCGCAAGCTCACGACGATCGCCTCGCGGTCGGTGAATTTCAAAGCGCTCGTGAGCTAGCGCCTTGTGAGTTGAAGTCAGCGGCGCACCGATACGACCCGTTTTCAATCACCACCACCCTGAGAAGAAGGCGAGGCCGCCATGTCCCCGCTCGGACTGCTGCTGTTGATCGTCGTCGTTTTGCTGCTCCTGGGCGCACTGCCCGCCTGGCCGCACGCCCGCAACTGGGGCTACGGGCCGAGCGGCGGACTCGGCTTGGTGCTCGTCATTGTCCTGGTGTTGGTGCTTCTGCAGCGTGTGTGACACACGATGCATTCGATGTTTATTCATAACCCAAGTGATGAAGGAGAAAGCGATGGACTCCACGGCAACCGACCAATGGGGGCCTTGCAAGACCTGCGAATGGTGGCAGATCGAGCCCACCGCCGCTGAGGAGAACCTCACCGTGGGCGTTTGCATCGAGAAGCAGTTGCAACCGCTCCTCTTGCGGGTGAGCGGCCAGAGCGGCTGCAACCATCACCATGAGGGCGAGCCGCAGCGCGAGGAAGGGTCGTCCGAGAACCCGCCGTCGCCAAGCGTGGTGGGTTCCTGAGAAACCCGCGCATCGCCTACCGAAACACCGGGTCACTCGACCGCGGCGACCTCGTCCAGTGGCGGCAAGCACTCGTTTGGCTCTACGGCGGACTCCTCCGACTGAGAGCCGAGCCGCTTGGCGAGCTCGCGGAACAGGTCGTCTCGGTTGATTGGCTTAGGCAAGTAGCCATTGCAGCCCACCTCGAGGCACCGTTCCATGTCGCCATCCATGGCGTGAGCCGTAAGGGCCAGGATCGGGGCTTTGAAGCCGGCGTCACGCAGCCGCCGTGTGGCCGCGAGGCCGTCGAGCACGGGCATCTGCACGTCCATGAGCACGACGGCGGGCTCTTCACGCAGGGCGGCCTCGAGGCCGGCCAAACCGTTGGCCTCTTCGAGGATCTCCGCTCCCTCGCCGCCGAGCATCATCCGTAGCAGCATCCGGTTGGTGGAATTGTCGTCGACCACCAGCACCCTCACGCCAGTCAGGTCGAGCGGGCCACCGGCTTCGGGGGTGATCTTTGCAGCGCGCAGCTGTGCGCCCTTCGCTGGCGCCACCAGGGGACCAGTAGTGACTGTGAGCGTGAACGTGCTGCCTTGATCCGCGGTGCTGACTGCGGTGACGCCGCCGCCCAGCAACTCGGCCAGCATGACGCTGATCGACAGGCCGAGTCCGGTCCCCTCGATGTGGCTGGTCGACTCGTCCTCGACCTGCTGGAAAGGATCGAAGATCGCTTCGAGCTTGTCCTCGGGAACACCGAGTCCCGTGTCGTGAACGTCGACTATCAGCAGGTCGACGCCTTCGCGGCGTTCGGTCCGCGCCGCCACACGCACTCCCCCTCGGAGAGTGAACTTGACCGCGTTGCCTACCAGGTTGATGAGAACTTGCTTGAGACGCGCGGGGTCGGTGACGATCGACGCGGGGGGCGGAGTCTCCCATTCAAGGTCGAGCGAGATCGCCGCCGACTCGGCGCGGATCTTGAGCACCGAGACCACCTCTTCGAGGATCACCGCGGGGTCGCACGACCGGGGCCGGCACTCTAGGCGCCCGGCCTCGATCTTCGACAGGTCGAGGATGTCGTTGATCAGCTGCAAGAGGTGCTTGCCGCAGCCGTGGATCGTGGCCAGGCAGTGCTGGTTCTCGGTTTCGTCCAGGTCGCCCTGCTTGGACATGAGGATCTTGGTGAACCCCAACACGCCGTTGAGCGGGGTGCGGATCTCGTGGCTCATGTTGGCGAGGAAGGTGCTCTTGGCGCGGTTGGCCGCGCGCTCCTGCTCGGCCGCGCGCTTGATCAGGTCGAGAGACCCGCGGACCACCAGCGCCGCGATCGCCACCACGGCGACCCCGGCCAAGGCGGCCCACAGGGCCGCCGCCCGGATCACGTCGATCGAGCCGTCGAGCCGCGCCTTGCGACGCAGCACCTGGCTCAGCTCGTCGGCGATCAGCTCTTCGATCGGCGCCCGGTAGAGCGACTCGAAGCGGTCGACGTAGATCGTCGTGAACTCATCGAGAACGGCGTCGTGGTCGCCCTGTGCGCTGCTAACGATCAATTCGTCGAGATGGCGTTCGGCCTCGAAGAGGAACTCTTGCAACTCGGCGAGGGACCAGTGCTCCGCTTCCTCCTCCTCCTTGACCCGGTTCGCCTCGGACTCGCTGAGATCGTGGAGTTCGGCGAGCTCGATCTCTGAATACGTAAGCAGCCGTCGGATCAGC
The DNA here is from genome assembly GCF_007859945.1 of Pseudobythopirellula maris. Classification (GTDB taxonomy): domain Bacteria; phylum Planctomycetota; class Planctomycetia; order Pirellulales; family Lacipirellulaceae; genus Pseudobythopirellula; species Pseudobythopirellula maris. The sequence continues at coordinate 1,277,754 of NZ_SJPQ01000002.1, forward strand.
GACTGGGTTTGCTTGAGGCAGCTGCGGGCCTCGCCCGGGTTGTGGCTTGGGTCGAGCGACAACTCCCTAAGGGCCGACATCAGGTGGTCGTTCCCTAGGTTCTTCGCCGAGAGCAACTCGCGCAGCTGGTCCTCAGCGAGGTGCAACCGGTTTTGCTCGAGGACGATTTGATCCGTCGCGGCGCGCACACCCCACGCCAAGCCGAGCGTGACCGCGAGGCTGAGAGAGAAGGCGATCAGGGTTTTGGTGTAGACGCTCATGTCATGCGTTACTGGTCGTCGCGGGCGTGGTTCGCTCAATACATACCCACACCGCTGAGGCGTAGGTCACACCGTTAGAGCGGTTTGCTCATAGGTGTAGACGCTCGGCTCGCGATCGGCGTCATGGCTTCGTCAGCCTGCATCGACAATGCACCGCATTGCCTGCTTCGGCTTCCTCGCCACGCCGCCAATCGCTTCCCCGCTCGTCCACACCAATTCGAAAAACGCTCTAATCGCGGCGAGCCGCCTATCGCCGTAGATCGGGCTTCGGTCTCACACGTGTGGGGGAGATAGAAAAAAGTGTGGTCCTGACGGTCCCAAGGACCGCTGTTGTGGGAAGCCGAGAGACCCACCCGCTGGGCTGCGGCAGACCGAACCAATGGAGGCGCTCAGAACCCCGCGCGCCAGAATGAAAAAAAGAGGCCGGGCGGTTGGCCGCCCGGCCTCTAGGTGTTGATCGAATTGGTCGATTCGCGATCAGATATCGAGCGCGACCTTCTCGGCCTTGGCCGCGGCGCGAAGCTTCGTGAGCGCCCGGGCCTCGATCTGTCGGATCCGTTCCTTGGTGACGCCGAGCTCGGCGCCGACCTCTTTCAAGGTGAGCGGCTCGCGGCTGTGGTCGAGGCCGAACCGCGAGATCACGATCTTCTGCTCGCGCTCGTCGAGGCGGCGCAGCATACGCTCGATGTGCCGCTCGCGGTCCTTCTGGGCCGCCTCGCGGATCGCCGGGTTGGCGCGGTGCTCCTCGGTCGCGGCGAACAGCTCGTCGTGGCTCGTGCGGAAGCGGTCCTTGTGCTTGTACTCGCCCGGGATCGTGCGGGCGAAGTTCTTCATGATCGCCCACGTGGCGTACGTGCTGAACTTGTTGCCGCGGGCGAAGTCGAACTTCTCGATCGCACGCATCAGCGACACGTTGCCGTCGCTCACGAGTTCGAAGAAGCTCTGCTCGGGCGTCAGGTGCCGCTTGGCGATCGACACCACGAGGCGCAGGTTGGCCCGCGAGATGGCGTTCTTGGTCTCGACGGCCTGGGCGTGCAGCGACTCGATCTCGTCCATCAGCGAGGCCTTCGGCCGGCTCGGGTCGAGCTCGTCGCGGAGCTTGGCGGCCTTGTGCTTCAGGTAGTTGTACTTGCGGAAGATGTGCTGCTCCTGCTCACGCGTGAGCAGCGGCACCTCGTACAAGCTGGCCAAGTAAGCCGGCAGGTCGGCCGGGCGGCGGCTCTTGCGCGGCGTGGTCTCGGGCTCGGGCATCGGGCCGAGGCAAGCCTTGTCGGCCCCCTTGCGCGTGAAGCGCGGGTTCGGCATGTAGTCGAGCGGCAGCTCCATGATCGTCTGGGCGCGACGCTCGTTGATCACGCGGTAGATCGTGGTCTTGGTGCGGTCGTACTCCTTCATCAGCCGCTCGACCGACACGCCGCGGTCGTGCTCCTCGTAGATGCGCTGCTTCTGCGCCTCGGTGAGCGGGCCGTTGAGGTCCGGGAAGATCGCCAGCTCCGGGTTCTCCGCGTCGAACTGCTGGAGCGTGGCGCGCACCGTTTCGACGCTCCGCCCGGTCCGCTCGGCGAGCAGACGCGAAGCCTCGGTGCGGCTGCGGCCCTCGTCGGCGTGGCGGCGGGCGTGCTCCAGGAGCTCGCGGCGCTGCTCGTCGCTCAGCTGGCTGAACCGCGAGCCGCGGTCGACGCGCTCCTGGTTGTTGCGCACAAAACGATCCACGCTCGAACGGAGGAACCCGACACGCTTGCGGCCGTCGAACACCAATCGGCGGCTCACCAGGCCGAGCTCACGCCAGCGGCTGATCGTTTTGGTCGACACGTTGAATTGCTTGGCGAGCTGCTCGACGGTGAGCACCTGCTCGCCGACGGCTTCGACCGGCAGGTCGACAGCGTCCGACAGGTCCTCGACCAGCAGACGCAGGTCGTGCAGCAGCTCGAGCCCCAGCATCTTCTCACCGGTCTCGTCGTCGGGGCGGTAGCCGGTCACGCGGAACGCGACGTACTCGTAAGGGTACGACTTGCCCGGATCGATCTCGGCGATCAGCCGCTCGGTGGCGACGACCTGCTCGAGCTTCTTCTCGCGCGGCGCGTAACGCACCTGGTGGTCACGCAGGCGGTCGATCAGCGGGTTATGGTAAGCACGTTGCATGATGGTGGTCGGCCTCTTCTCGGGCGCCCGCGGCGGGCTCGGTTTGCCTGATCTCTGTCGCGTCTCCCCCTTCGGCGGGCGATCGGGGCCTGGCGAGGCCTCGGTGATTCGCCTGCTAGGGATTCGCTCCAGCGGCCGTAAGTCTTGGCCCCGCGTTTGGGCTGGCGTCGCTTAGGCTCGCACACGCTGCTACGTGTCTCGCCTCCGCGGGGCAACGCCCGCGGCGCCAGCATTCGGGGCCAATCGTCGGCTGCTAGTTGTACGCCAGTTAGTCGTTTTGGGTCGATACAAAGTTCGCGCCGCCATCGGCGCGACCGTCAGGGGCGGCCTTTCGGCATGATCCAATTCGACGCAAGTCATTATATGATAATGACATAGGACGAATTGCCGTACGGCGACAGTCGCGGAGAGCCGTAATTCTGGGATCCCTGCTCGAGCGGCTACACGCCGCCCGGTGGGCGGCAAAGGGCAAGCAAGAAAAGTGCGAACTTTTTTGGGCTGAATCGCGTCGCCCGTGCTGGACGATTGATCCCCAAGCGGGCAATGGGCCCGATTCTCGACCGCTTATCTCGCCCCAGGCAAGGACGCCGCCATGCGTTACCGCCCGCTCCTGTTCGCTTTGTCGCTCGTCGCCTATTCACTGGCCGCCGATTCGATGGCCGCCGCGGCCCACGCCGCCGGTCCCGCTGTGAGCGGCCCCCAAGCGAATGGCCAGCGGAGTGTGGCCGTGCGGATTGATCTCGAGGCGAGCGGCGTGATCGGCGCCGCGGAGGAAGACAAGCAGCCGAACGCCATGGCGGGCGCGAAGCAACCGGCCGGCAGGCCTTTCCAGCTCGCCGCCCAGTTCGCCTACACAGAAACCCCACTAGCGCCCGCCGCGGGGGCCGAAGACGGCGCGGCGTCGCTCCGCGTGCTGCGCGACTACCGCACCGCCGAGGCGACCATCACCGTCGGCAAGACCAAGCTCAAGCCGCGGCTCGCCGAGTCGAACCAGCTGCTGGCCGTCGAGTCGACCGACCGCGGGTTGCGGTTCGCGTCGCTCGCCGGACCGCTGACGCGCGAGGAGCTCGACCTCGTGATGGCGCTCGCCAACCCGATCGCCGCCGACCGGTTGATCCCCACCGGGCCGCTCAGGGAAGGGATGACATGGGAGCTCGGCGCCCGGGCGCTCGGCCCGCTCGTCGCCCTCGAGTCGGTCACCCTCGGCGAGGCGAGCGGCGTGGTCGACGCGGTTTCGGGACGCTACGCTCGGCTCCGTTTCGCCGGCGCGGTGCACGGCTTGCTCGATGGCGCCGAGACCGAGTACGACCTCGAAGGGGTCGCCTTGCTCGACCGGCGGACGAACCGCCTGACGCGGCTGAACCTGGGCGTCGCCGAACGCCGCGCCGAGGGCCCCGCCACGCCGGCGATGCGGACCAAGGCGAAGGCGCGGATCACGTTCGCTTCGGCCGGCGACAACCGTCCTGGGCAGAGCGGCGATGCGATCGCCGAGGCGAACCGCCGGCTCGACTCGGACGAGGAACGCCGGCTCGCGCTGCTCGAGCCGGGCGCGGGCGTGCTGCTGCTGCACGACGCGGCCTGGCGCCCGGCCGGGGTGACGCGCGAGGCGGTCACCCTCAAACGCGTGGCGGGCGAAGAACTGGTGGGCCAGACCACGCTGCGCCGCCTGCCCCCCAAACGGATCGAACGCCAGCCGACCGTCGAGGAGTTCGCCAACGAGATGCGCCGCACGCTCGCCGACCACAGCCCGCGGATCGGCAAGACCGAGCAATGGACCAGCCCGGGGGGCGAGCGCTGCCTGCGGATCGTTAGCCACGGGGTGTTGGACGGCTCGCCGGTCGAGTGGCGCCACGGCCTGGTGATCGCGGCCGAGGGGGGGCCGAGCGTCTCCTTCGCCACCACGATCTACGGCACGGCCGAAGCCTTAGGAGAAGCCGACCGCGAGCTGCAAGACGCCCTGCGCTTCACCGACGCCGGCCCGACCGAGCAGGCCAAGCTCCCCGGCGACACGGTGCGTTAGAGGTTTTGAACCACGAAGGAACAAAGGAACAACGACGAAGATAAAGAAGGAACCCACGAATACGCGCGAATAAAGACGAATGAATATTCGCTTCTATTAACGCGTATTCGTGGGCTCTTTTTCTTCTTTGTCTTCGTTTCCTTCGTTCCTTTGTGGTTCAGCTCCTCCGCGGTTCGCCTCAGCCGCCAAGGTGCTCCAGCAAGAAAGTGGTGACCCGTTTCGGGCTCACCACGCCGTGCACCTTGTCGTTGGCGTCGACCACCGGCACGTGGCGGTGGCCCATCACGGCCATCACCGCCAACGCGGCGCCGGCCGAGTCGTTCTCGTGCACGAAGAGCGGTTCGGGGGTCATGACCTCGCTGACTGGCTGGTCCTTGACCGTGTCGTACTCCAGGGCCACTCGGTTGAGGATGTCGCGGTCCGCGAATATGCCCAACAGCTGGTCGTTCTCCACGACCATCGCGCAGGCCACCTTCTTCTCGGCCAGCAGACGCACGGCTTGCGAGACGGTTGCGGTGGGGGCTATCTCGAGGAAGGGGCTCGACTCGATCGCGGTGACCTTCTCCTCGGCCAGCACACGCTCTAGCGCGTCGACATACTCGGGCGGGTCGTAGTTCTGCAGCGGGTCGTCGAAGTGGTGCGGCATGATCAGGCTCCTTCACGCTTGCGGAAGTTGTGGGGGGTGCCGATACGCTGCACCATCACCTGGGCCGGGAAGTGCTCGGCGATGTATTCCATCAGGCCCTTCTGGCCGGTGAGGCCGACCAGGCGGCCGTCGTCGTCGAGCACGCTGACGAATCGCGTGTTGTCGCGGATCATCGCCTGCAGCACCCGTTCCATCGGGTCGCTCGTTCGCACCATGCAAACGTTCCGCGACATGTGCTCGGCCAGCGGGTCGTTCACCGCCGCGGGGTTCTCGGCCATCAGCGTGCGGAGCATCCCCTCGGTGAACACGCCCATCGGGCGATGCTCGCCGTCGATCACCACGACGCAGCCAAGCGCCCGCTCGCGCATCGCGCGGATCGCCTCGCGGACGGTCCCACCCGTCGCCACGGTGACCGGCGCCCGCAGGTCGGCGCGGGCGATCGGCTCGGTTTGTAGGTTTTCTAGCAATCCCATTTTCGGTATCTCTTTATGGCGGAAGCCGCGCCTGTCGTATTGATTTACGATCGGCCGTGCCGACCGATGCGCATCTTACCCGATGGGGCCCCGATTGGTCCAAGTCGTTTCGTCGCGGGCGACAAACTGTCGCGGCCGGCAAACGCAAGACGCCTAAGCGCAAGACTCCGCCAACGCCGTGGCGGGAGAGAAACGGCCCGTCCGCAGGAAATTAGTCACCAATCCCGCCGTTTCGCGGCGCCACAAGATGCCGGTGTGCCAGGTGTCGATCATCGCGTGGTCGGCCTGGTCGTCGAGCCGGGTCGACTCGGGGCGGACCACGCGGTCGTGACGGGCGGCGAGCACACCCACCTCCTGGCCGGCGCCACCGCGGCCGGTCGCCCCCGGCAGGCGGTTGACGAAGCTCTCGGCGTGGTCGGTCAGCTCGAGCAGAGTCGGGCTGATCCAGCCGTGCGTGGGGCCCAGCATCCGGGCGACGTGCGACCCGCGGTTCGGCGGGGCGAGCATCACGATCCGTCCGACCGATTCGGGCAGGCCGGCGAGGATCGCACAGCGGATCACGATATTGCCCATGCTGTGACCCACAAGGTGGATCGTGGCGTCGGGCCGTTCGGCGGCGAGCCGCCGCAGCCTCTCGGCGAAGCGGGCGCCGTAGTCGCGATTCGAACCTCGGAGCGTGGCGTAGCCCCACAACCGCGGATCGAAACCGTCACGCCGCAGCCGCCGGGCGAGCGGCAGGAACTGCCAGCGGCTCGAGAAGATGCCGTGCGTCATCACGACGATCGGTGAGGGGGTGTCTGGCATCGCGAAGGGCCCTGCAAAGGTTCGTTGAGCAAAAGTGCTCTAGAGCGGTATTCGAATTGGTGTGGACGAGGGGGGAAGCGATTGGCGGCGTGGCGAGGAAGCCGAAGCAGGCAATGCGGTGCATTGTCGATGCAGGCTGACGAAGCCATGACGCCGATCGCGAGCCGAGCGTCTACACCTATGAGCAAACCGCTCTAAAGGCATCCTAGGAGGGTGTTCGCTTACGACGAGCCTGCCTTGCCCGCTGGCTATGAGCGGATCAGGTGATGTGCTCACTAAACCCGGGCCTGAGGGAGCCGGTGCGGCCCTCGCACTCCGCTCAGCCCCACTTGCGGAGCGCCCTGATGCACAGCACGGCGCCGGCCGTGGCGAAGACCAGGTCGCCCGCGACGCTCGTGGCGAGCTTGTCCAGCAGCCAGTAAGCCGCCGAGCCGAGCAGCGAGCCGGCCACGCCGACCGTCAGCAGGCCCACGACTCCGGGCTTGCCCGTCTTGGTCAGTCGGCTGGCGATCCAGCCGGCGGTCAAACCGATCAGCAGCAGGTAGATGAGGCTAAGCATACGGGCAGCATACTGCCGCGGCTGTTCACGCCAAAGGCCGCCTTCTACCCCGGCGCGGCGCCGCGCCCGGGGAACGTGGGCAGCACCTGGTCGAGCCGCGTGATGTGCAGCGCGTCGGCGCATTGCTCGTGCAGACCGCTCAGCCGCAGCTGGCCGGAATGCGTCGCCAGTCGTTTGTGCAGCCGCACCAACTCGCCCATCAGGCTGCTCGGCAGGAAGGCGACGTCGTCCATCTCGAGGACCACGTCGCGGACGCCCCGCTCGTCGATCGCCGCCCAGAGCCTCTCGACCAATCCCAGCGCCGGGGTGGGCTGATCGCCCTCGGGGTAAGGCCGCACATAGAGCCGGTCGCCCTCGTGCTCCAGAGTCGCCCACCAGCCGTCGCCCACGCACATCGTTTGCGTCTCAGCCATGTCGCCGCCCTCGAAAGAGAATGGCCGCTGATACGCGCGGAAAGACGCGGATGCCGCTAGAGCGGTATTCGAATTGGTGTGGACGAGCGGGGAAGCGATTGGCGGCGTGGCGAGGAAGCCGAAGCAGGCAATGCGGTGCATTGTCGATGCAGGCTGACGAAGCCATGACGCCGATCGCGAGCCGAGCGTCTACACCTATGAGCAAACCGCTCTAGGCGTGGCACAATCGTATCGCTGGCCGGATCGCCGACCATTGAAACGCGCGCAGCGTGAGAAAACAATCGATTCCGCCAAAACAACGGAATGCTTTAAAACCGATTCAGCGCGTGCGGTTTGACTCGGGCTTTAGTTCGCCACACGTTCAGACCACTGAACAGCCGCCCGTCTTACGGCGCCAGTAGCAACCGGCCCGGGGCCGCGAGCAGGCCCTTCAGGTCGTTGACGAAGCGGGCCGCGTCGGCGCCGTCGACCACGCGGTGGTCGTAAGTGAGCGAGAGCGGCATCACGAGCCGCGGCTCGATGGCGCCGTCGCCCACGACCCACGGCAGCATGCGGCTGCGGCCCACCAGCAAGATCGCCACCTCGGGCGAGTTGATGAGCGGCGTGGAGTACGTGCCCCCGACCGCGCCCATGTTGCTGATCGTGAACGTGCCGCCCTGCATGTCCTCGAGCGTCAGCGAACCCTCGCGCGCCTTGGTGACGATGCGGTCGAGCTCCGAGGCGATCTGCGAGATGCTCATCCGGTCGACGTCGCGGAGCACAGGCACGACCAGCCCGCGTTCGCTGTCGACCGCCACACCGATGTTCACGTACTCCTTGTAGATGACCGTCGACTGCTCCATGTCGACCGAGGCGTTCACCACGGGGTGCTTCTTCAGCGCCCCGGCGATCGCCTTCACCAGGAACGGCAGCTGCGTGAGCTTCAGGCCACGCGCCGCGTAGTCGTCCTTGCTCTGCTTGCGGATCTTCTCCAGCTCCGACACGTCGACGTCGTCGAAGTTCGTCAGCTGCGGGATCGTCGTGTAGCTGGCCACCATGTTGCGGGCGATCGCCTGCCGCATGCGGCTCATCTTCTCGACGCGCACCGCGCCCTGGCTGTCGGAACCGACCGCGCCGGGCGGGGTGACGCCCGTGGGCGAGGGGGCCTGGGCCCGCTGGTTCGACTGGCGGACGTACGCCTGCACGTCCTCCTCGGTGATGCGACCGGCCGCGCCGTTGGGCCGGACGCGACGCAGGTCGACGCCCAGCTCACGGGCCAGTCGTCGGACGGCGGGGCCGGCGGCGGCCGACGAGTGGCCGTCGCCCGGCGTGTCGACCGCTCCGGCGGCCACGGTCACCGGTGTGTGCGCTTGCTGGGCGGGCTCGAGCGCCGCCACGGCCGGTGTCGGCACGGGCGACGGGGCCACGGGGGCCGGCGCCGCCGGCTCGGGAGCGGGGGGCGCCGCCGGCGCTGGCGCGGCGGCCTGCGGGGCCGGTTCGGGCTCGGGCTCCGACGCCGGCGGGGCGGGTTCGGGCGCGGCCGCGGGGGCTGCGGCGCCGGCCTCGATCTCGAAGATCGGTGCGCCGACCTTCACCGTGTCGCCCTCGCCGACCAAGATCTTGGTGATCGTGCCCGCCTCGGGGCTCGGGACCGGCATCGTCGCCTTGTCGGTCTCGATCTCCAGCAGGTCTTGATCGACCGTGACCGTGTCGCCCTCCGAGACGAGGACGCTGAGCACGTCGCCCGAGTCGATGTTCTCACCGAGGCTCGGCAGTTTGATTTCGCTTGGCATGTCTTAGCGTTCTAGTTCGCGTTCGTGACTAGAAGTGGTTTGAGTAAGTCTGTCGTTAGGCGTACAGCGCGAAAACCTTGTCGCGGTCGACGCCCAAGTCGTTGATCGCGCCGTCGACGACGCTCATCTCGAGCTTGCCCGTCTTGGCCAGCTTGTAGAGCGTGCCGATGACGATGAACTCCTTGTCGACCTCGAAGTGCCGGCGGAGCGCCTCGCGGCTCTCGCTGCGGCCCATGCCGTCGGTGCCCAGGGCGAACAGCCCGCCGGGACACCACGCGGCGACCTGCTCGGGCAACGCCCGGATGTAGTCGCTCGCCGCGATGCAGGGGCCCTCGGCGCCCTCGAGCGCCTCTTCGATGTAGCACTTCTTCTTCGGCGAGGTCGGGTTGAGCATGTTCCAACGCTCGACTTCGACGGCGTCGCGCCGCAGCTCGTTGTAGCTCGTCACGCTCCAGACGTCCGAAGCCACGCCGTACTTCTCGGCCAAGATCTGCTGCGCGTCCAACACGCCGTGCAAGATCGAGCCCGAGCCGAACAGCTGCACCCGGTGGTCGCCCGATGAGTCCACGCTCCTCAGCTTGTACATGCCGCGGATGATGCCTTCTTCGACACCCTCGGGCATCTCCGGCATGGGAACGTTCTCGTTCTCGACCATCAGATAGTAAATCGCCGTTTCATTTTCGGCGTACAACTTTTTCAAGCCGTGCATCACGATCACGGCAATCTCATAGCCATAAGCTGGGTCGTAAGCCCGCACTGTGGGGAAGGCGATCGCGTTCACGAGGGAGTGGCCGTCTTGGTGCTGCAAGCCCTCGCCGTTGAGCGTCGTGCGGCCGGCGGTGCCGCCGATCAGGAAGCCTTTGGCCCGCATGTCGGCGGCGGCCCAGATCAGGTCGCCCACGCGCTGGAAGCCGAACATCGAGTAGTAGATGAACATCGGGATCATGTTCACGCCGTGCGAGCTGTAGGCGGTGCCGGCGGCGTTGAACGAGCTCATGCTGCCCGCCTCGGTGATGCCCTCTTCGAGGAGCTGGCCGTCTTGGGCCTCCTTGTAGTAGGCGATCTGGTCGGCGTCGACCGGCTCGTAGAGCTGCCCGGCGTGGGCGTAGATGCCGACCTGCCGGAACAGGCCTTCCATGCCGAACGTGCGTGACTCGTCGGGCACGATCGGCACAATGTACTTGCCAATTTGTTTGTCGCGGAGCAAGTCCTCTAGAAGCCTGACAAAAGCCATTGTGGTGGAGATCGTCTTGCCGTTGATCTTCTTGTCGAGAGTCTTTTGGAAGTCCGCCAGGGTCGGCACCTCCATCGGCACCGGGGCGCTGTTGCGTGCGGGGACCGAGCCGCCGAGCGCCTCGCGACGCTCCTTGAGGTACTTCATCTCCGGCGAGTCAGCCGGCGGCTTGTAGAACGGCGCCTCGGCCACCTTCTCGTCCGAGATCGGGATGCCGAACCGGCTGCGGAACTCGCGCAGCTCGTCCTCGTTGAGCTTCTTGTTGTTATGGGTCATGTTGCGACCCTCGCCCGCCTCGCCGAGGCCGTAGCCCTTGATCGTCTTGGCGATGACCACCGTCGGCTTGCCGTTCTTTTGGGTGATGGCCCGCTGGTAGGCGGCGAACACCTTCTCGGGGTCGTGCCCGCCACGACGCATCCGCTCGAGCTTCTCGTTCGAGAGGTTTTTGACGCGCTCCAGCAGCTCGGGGTACTTGCCGAAGAACTTCGAGCGGATGTACTCGCCTCCGGCGACGACGTACTTCTGGTACTCGCCGTCGACGACCTCCATCATGCGGCGCGCCAGCAGGCCGTCGTCGTCCGACTCGACGTACGGGTCCCAGTCGCCGCCCCAGATCACTTTGATCACGTTCCAGCCGGCGCCGCGGAACGTCCCCTCGAGTTCCTGGATGATCTTGCTGTTGCCGCGCACCGGCCCGTCGAGCCGTTGCAGGTTGCAGTTGATCACAAAGACCAAGTTCTCAAGCTTCTCGCGCGAGGCCAACGAGATGGCGCCCAGCGTCTCCGGCTCGTCGCACTCGCCGTCGCCCAGGAAGGCCCAGACGTGCTTCTTCGAGCAGTCCTTGATGCCGCGGTCCGTGAGGTACTCGTTGAACCGCGCCTGGTAGATCGCCATGATCGGCGCCAGGCCCATCGAGACCGTGGGAAATTCCCAGAAGTCGGGCATCAGCCACGGGTGGGGGTAGCTCGACAGCCCGCCCCCTTCGCTCAGCTCGCGGCGGAAGTTCACCAGGTTCTGCTCGTCGAGGCGCCCCTCGAGGAACGCCCGGCTGTACATGCCGGGGGCGGCGTGGCCTTGGTAGTAGACCTGGTCGCCGGAGTAGCCGTCTTCGCCGCGGCCCTTGAAGAAGTGGTTCTGCGCCACCTCGTACAGCGTGGCCGACGAGGCGAACGTGCTGATGTGCCCGCCGGGCGAAGCCGGGTCGCGGTTCGCGCGGGTGACCATCGCCATCGCGTTCCAGCGCACATAGCTCTTGATGCGCCGCTCGAGCTCGCGGTCGCCCGGGTAAGCGGGCTGCTCGCTGCGCGGGATCGTGTTGACGTACGGCGTGGTGGCCGTGAACGGCAGGTCGACGCCGTTGCGCACGGCGGCCGCCTCGAGCGCGGCCAAGAGCTCGCTCACGCGCTCGGGGCCCTTGCTCTCAAGGACGTAGTCGAGCGATTCGAGCCACTCGGCCGTCTCGGTCGGGTCCACGTCGTTCGGGATCGGCGAGTTCGGCGTTACGTCGGCGCTAGCCATGAAGGTTTCCCTTAGGAATGGGGGTAAGTCTCGCCCATTGGTCATTGGTGCTTGGTCATTGGTCATTCGTTGGTGTGAATGACCAATGACCAAATCCCAATGACCAATGGTTTGTTTGTAACGCGTTACTTTCTTTTCGGCCGGTAGACTTCCGTCGCCGTGCCCAAGTGCACTTCGCCGGCGAAGGCGACCGTTTCGCTCAGCGTCGGGTGCGGGTGGATTGTCTCGGCCACATCGCGCACCGTGCAGCCCATCTCGATCGCCAGCGTCGCCTCGGCGATCAGCTCGCCGGCGCCGGCGCCGACGATGCCGCAGCCCAGCACTCGGTCGGTCTCGGGATCAACGATCCACTTCGTCAGTCCGTCGGTGCGGCCGTTGGCGATCGCGCGGCCCGAGGCCTGCCAGGGGTACTGCGATACTTTAACCTTTCGGCCCGCCTTTTTCGCCTCGTCGGCAGTAAGTCCCGCCCAGGCGATCTCCGGGTCGGTGAACACGATGGCCGGCACGGCCTGGGCGTCGTAGGCGGCTGGTTCGCCGGCGAGCACCTCGGCCGCGATTTTGCCCTCGTACGCCGCCTTGTGCGCCAGCATCGGGTCGCCCGCCACGTCGCCGATCGCCATGATGTGCGGGTCGGCGGTGCGCTGCTGGGCGTCGACCTCCACAAAACCCCGCTCGTTCACCACCGCCCGGGTGTTCTCCAGCCCAAAGCCCTTGGAGACCGGCCAGCGGCCGATCGATACTAGCACCCGGTCGAACTCGACGGCGCCCGACAGGTCGGGCCCCTCGATCTGTACTTCGACCGTCTCGCCCAGGTCCTTGAGCCCCGCCACCTTGTGTCCCAAGTGAACCGCCTCGAACCGGGCGCGGATCCGCTTCTCAAGCGGCTTGACCAGGTCGCGGTCGGCGCCCGGCAGCAGGCCGTCGGTCATCTCCACCACCGTCACCTTCGAGCCGAGCTCCGAGTAAACGGTGCCCATCTCCAGGCCGATGTAGCCGCCGCCGATCACCAGCAGCCGCTCGGGGATGTCCTCAAGGGCCAGCGCCCCGGTCGAGTCGACCACCCGCGGCGAGCCGATGTCGAGGAACTTCGGCATCGCCGGCACGCTGCCGGTGGCCAGGATGCAGTGGTCGAACGTGAGCCGCTCGCTGTCGTAGGTCGACGGGTCGCCCCCTTCGAGCTGCAGCGTGGTGGAGTTCACGAACACGCCGCGGGCGTGGATCTTCTTCACCTTGCGCGCTTCGGCCAGCTTGCCCAAGCCGCCGGAGAGCTGCTCGATGACCGACTCTTTGCGGGCGCGGACCTTGTTGATGTCGATCGACGGCTTGCTGAAGCCGACGCCCCACTCGGCCATCTCCTCGGCCTCGGAGATGATCTTGGCCACGTGCAGCAGGGCTTTCGACGGGATGCAGCCCCGCAGCAGGCAGGTGCCCCCCAGACGCGGGTCGGCCTCGACGATGGCGACCTCCATACCGAGGTCGGCGGCGAGAAAGGCGGCGGCGTAACCGCCGGGGCCGCCTCCGAGAACGACTACCTGAGAATGCATGGGCGCGTGGAAGGGGGGGAATCGGGCTCGTTGAGGGTCGTGCGACGGGGCCGCATAGGCGGCCCGACGCGTCGGACCCAGCTCGGCGAGGAACGGCCGAGTAAACCAAACGGCGGCCGACCGCTCGCTGGCGAATGGGTCGCCGCGGTCGCCCAGACCGTATCGTCGGACGGGGAAAGGTGGGGCGGCTCCCTTCGCGGGGGCGTTCCCTTGCCCCAACACCGGTTTCCGCAGCCTGCTCAGTTTACCCCCCACCGTGGGCCCTCACAATGGCCTCGGCGGGGCGGGATTCGCCCTAGAATTCCCGCACATGCAGCCTAGAAACGCGGTTTCGGGCCGATTCTGTGCCGCGTGGAGCAGGGTCGTGGGCGGCGGACTCCCCCGAGGGGCGCTGCCTTGGCGTCCTCGGCGACGTGTGGCTATGGGGGGTGGCGGACTCCGGATCCCGCTACGGGGCGCCGACGCTCTCAAGTCAGCGGGACAAAGGGGAGACGCGATTCCCTACTCCCCAAGGTTCAGGCGCCGCGCCAGTGGGATCGGCGACGTTTTATCTAAGCCTGTGCCTGATTCGCTCTGGCGGCACGCCAGTGGCGCCCGGCGCAAACGGAAGCAGAGCGCCCGCCAGGTCCGGTTAACGCGGGGTTAGGTTGCTAGCCTGATCGCCACTGCCAGGTTGGCGAAATACGAACCACAGCACAATGCTACTGGCTCCCAAAGTGACCGCTGTAGCGAGGATGCCGATCGCATGTGCGAGGGCTGCGTGGGTCGTGTAGCTAATAGCGTTGAAATCATTCTGCGCACCAGCCACAAAGGCAAGGTAGTTATTCACCACATCAAACAAAGGCGAAGTGACGAGGATCGTCAACAACAGCCCAAAGACCAGGGGTTGGGATCGAGGCACGAACTTCATCAGCACCACGGCGCCAAAGATTGCGAGAAGGGCGTCCGTAAGATACGGGAACAGCACAATGACAAACTCACTCCAGTCGCTGGAATACTGGGTCGTAACATGTCCGCCACTCAATTCACCTTGCATGAAGTGCGGAAACAGTTGCACCTCAATGACCCGCTCGCCCAGCACAACCGCCGGCAAGAGATGCCGCAACTCATGCAGCGGACTGTAGGTCACATACCAGAGACCGAATATCGTGGTGACATACAGCATTATCCGAGATGGCCGCAGGCCTGCTCGCTGATAGTACAAGATCAACGGGAGAATGATCAGCAGTGCGATCTGCATCGTGGTGAATATCAATAGTATGCACCTTCATAAATCATATATAATCGTTTCTGAGCAGTTCGTAGGTCAGGCTGTGCCTGACGCCCAGCCACGTCGTATTGCGTCACTCTCTTCTACGCGGACACCGCGTCAGGCAGAGCCTGACCTACCCGCTCGAGTACTCGGGTGCACGCGATTGTTCGTCGGCATTTTGATCGAAGCAGTTGACGTAGATCAACCAGCCGCAAACCAACGCCACACGAAATATACAGCGTAGCCAATCAGCACGGCCCGTGCGACGATACTGATCGGCGACATCTTCAGTTTGGTTTGTTGACGCGTGACCGGAAAAGGGAGTTCGCCCTTCCAGTACCGCCAACCGTTCAGTCCGAAGTGGTAAGTGTCATTGTCTGTTCGGACCGCCAAAACATACCCAGGGATGCGAAGTATTGGCGACCGAAATGATGACAAAACGGCCTCCCGTATGTCGGCATATGCGACGGTCCAAATACCACATTCGAGCCGGTCGGAATGCAGTTTCAATCGACCACGTCGTGACGTAATCCACTTCGGTCCGGTGCGCAATTGGTCGCCGTCTGCGATCACGGCCTTCGTCATGCAACTATGCAGCGGTTGGTCCATTTTCAGTCCGACGAACGTTTGAGGTAACCGGGTTGGCGGACCAAAGGAATAAGCGTTGGCACACAGTGAACTGTAATCGAAGGAAACGACTCTGAAGAACCGAAAGGCGAGCCAACTCCGGTTCACCGATTTGTTCGGCGGTCACTCCAGTTGAGGCCAGCCTTTGTTTTCCTTGCCGATGTGCAACACTCCGTAGAGAAGTACCAATCCGATGAGGCCACCGACAGCGGGACCAATTCCAAGGCCGATAGAAAGGTTGACGACGAGGGCAACGACACTTGACAGGCAGAATCCCCAGAATCCCCATTTCTTCCACTGAAACAGCGCGATGGCGCAAACCAGGTTGAACAGTGAGAAGACAATCAGAACGGGAAATGCCCATCCCGGAGCATCAGGCAAGGATCTGCGAATGGCATCGCTCCCCACGAGATACATGAGGGCACTCGCTGAATTCGCGATGATCATCAACACCAACCACGCCGTCAAACACCCGTGCCTACTCTTTCCCTCTGCCATGCGATTCTCCTTCGGAACACTGCTTTCGTGTCGGCTGGAGCGCCGTGCTCCTTGGCATGTCCGCCGAACGCCAGCCTTCTGCGGTAAGCTGAAGGCTTATCCGTAGCAAGGCTTTGTTCTGCCGTTTTCTGCGCCGCTAGACCGGGCGCCCGTCTTTGTACCGCTTATCGTACGCGGGCCATCCGTATGCGCCATCGTGATCCTCAACCCCAATGCTGCACCTCTTGGCCAGAGGCAATTGCTTGAATAGTCTCTCCTTCCGTCCTTGGAGGAGTATGTCCTTTAGCATCTGCCCAACCGGTTCCGCTAGTTCATCGTCTTCGCCGAGTTTCCGTCGTTTCCCATTTTGCAGGATCAGCTCAATCGATTCACCATTGTCGAAAAGCGCATCAACAGCGGCTAGCCAATGGGGAAATTCCAACCAGTTCTCTTCGATGTAGGATTGCCATTCGCCGTCTGGCGAACCATCCGGGCGCGTGTCGAAGACGAGTGCCACCCAACCGGCTTGAGACACCTGAAATCCGAGTGTGATTTGTGAAATCGGATCATCGTCTTCGCCGGGGCCGTTGTTGACGTAAACGGGGTAATCAGTCACGCGCTCCTTGATAAAATCAAATACTGTTTTGGCGTCAACTCTAAGGTCGATTTTCATGCAATCCCTTTCATCGCTGCAGAACAATAATTATACAGAAGCAATTCTGCCTAACCCATTAAGCAGGCACGGCCAGTATCGCCGTAACTCCGGTTGACCGCAAGCTTTGCCGCCTACTGAGGCGACCGGGCCGCTGCTTATACAGATCCGACTTGATAAACCGCACAGGAGTGCACGTAATGCGGGTGTGAAGCGGGTAGTCCGTAGGATGGGTGCTCGCACCCATCTTCCCAGTAAGCTCCACACGGCCGCAATACAATCGCAATACGGCCGAGCCGACGATCAGTCCATCTACTGCTTCCCAGCGTGTCAGTTCGCTCGCAATTCGAAGATGGGTGCGAGCACCCATCCTACTCACTGCAGCCGGTGGTTAGGGCCAGCTCGTCAAGGTCCACAACATCGGCCGCAACAAAGGTGACCGAACCATGCGAGGCCTCGAAGTCAGCCACTTCGACACCAATTCCCTCCCACTGGCGATGCCGGATGTCGAGGATCACCATACCGCCGGTGGACTGCGGAAAGCCTTCCTCGATCTTGAGTCGACGGGGCGTCAGGAAGCGTAGACGCCGCACTGTATCGGCACGCTTTAGCGTCAAATCCAGATGAGCTCCGAGCCGAGCCTCTTCTCCGCAGCAATAATCGAAGCGCACGATCTCAAACTGGTGAGGATGCTCGATGATTGGATGTATCGGGCTATCGCCGTAGGTCTCAGGCATAGGGCCCTAGCGTAAAAGGCTCAGTTGCCGGCCGCCCGCGGGAGCAGGCGTTCAACCGACCCCACCATTCTACTCGCGGGCGCCGCCGGTCAACTGCAGCCGGTGGTTATGCCCCGGTGTCTACGCCTCCAAGTATCTGGTCGCGAAGATAGCTCCACGTTGCGTCATAATCCGTTTCCAACTCGATTGGATATGGTTCGCCGTGATAATCGGGAATACGCGAGAGTCGATCGGCAAACTCAGAAACATCACGTGTGTAGAACACCCATTGACGCGCACCATCAAAAGTCAGCACCCCAGTGAGAACGGCGTGAGCATCGGCTTCAACCGCAGCGGTCAAATGGTCTTCAAAACGCCCCATCTCTTGGCCGACCTCGTTGTCCGGTAGTTGTTGGCCCGAACCTTCCTCCGCATACGCCCACGTAATCGAGAGTCGGTGTGGATGGGAACGGCAGTCGCGAGGAGCGAGAACTGGCTGACGGAAGCGGATCAAGCCGGGGCCAGATGTGTGTTGGATTTCCGCCACAGCCCACTGGTCGTCCTTGAGCAGTTGCTTAACGGGTTGTAACTTCCAAAGGGGCATAACAATAAGTATGCAGAAACAATTCTGCCTATCCCATTAAGCAGGCACGGCCATTATCGCCGTAACTCCGGTTGCCCGGCTGGTTGCACTGCGGTTTAGGCGCCACTGCGGGCTTGTCCCAATCCTGTTCGGCGCCATATTTGCGCGTTGATTTATGGGATTGCGCGGCGGTGGTTTTTCGGTCATCGTGGCCGGCATGGCCTCGAAGAAGCAACGCATCCGCGAGCGGGACGTGCAGGGGGTAAAGCAACTCGAGCAGTTGCTCCCGCTGCTCGAGCGGCTCCACACGGTCGGTTGCGGGCGGGACAAGGCAGGCAACCGTTCGCTGCACATGGACCAGTACTGCATGCTGATCCTGCTGTTCTTCTTCAATCCGATCTTCACCTCGCTCCGCGGGCTGCAGCAGGCGTCGGAGCTGAAGAAGGTGCAACGCAAGCTCCGCTGCCCCCGGACCAGTCTCGGGTCGCTCTCGGAGTCGGCTAGGGTGTTCGATAGCGAGGGTCTCAAGGAGATCATCGGAGAACTCGCCGAGCAGCTCAACACGCTCCCCGCTTCCACGCGGATGAGCGAAGCGGCCGGGAGGCTCACGGCAGTCGACGGCACGCTGCTGGCCAAGCTGCCACAGATCACCCACGCGGCGTGGCGGACGCGTCTCTGCCCGGACGGCTGGAAGATGCACACGCACTTCGAGGTGCTCCGTGGCGTGCCGGTCAAGGCGGAGCTGACCGACGGGCGGGGCAAGGGCGATTCGAGCGAGAAGGCCTCGATGCGTCGCTTGCTTGAAGCGGACCGCTGCTACGTGATGGACCGCGGTTACGAGCAGTTCTCCTTGTTCAACGCGATCGTTGCGGCGGGCAGCAGTTATGTCTGCCGCGTCCGCGGCGACCACCACTTCGCCCCCCGGCAGAGCAACGAGCTCTCGCAAGAGGCGCTCGACGGGGGCGTCCTAGACGACGCCATCGGCAAGCTGGGGTCTGAGAAGAGCGTGCGGATCGAGCACCCCGACCACGATGTCCGCGTGGTGCGGGTGCGGGCCGAGTCACACCCCAAGCGAGGCGGCCGGCGGCGGCACGCCGCGTCGCAAGACATCGTGCTGGCCACCAACCTGCACGACGTGCCGGCGGAAGTTGTCGCCCTGATGTACCGCTCCCGCTGGCAGATCGAGATCTTCTTCCGCTTCTTCAAGCACGTGCTCGGCTGCCGGCGCCTGCTCTCGCAAGACCGGGAGGGAATCGAGATCCAAACCTACTGTGGCGTCATCGTGTGCATGCTCATCAGTCTGTGGACCGGCCGCCAGCCAACGCTGCGGACCTTCGAGATGATCTGCCTGTATCTGCAGGGCTGGGCCGACGATGAGGAGGTGCTCGCGCACCTCCAAAAACTCAAACCGATCGCCGAATAACCCCCGTCGCGAGCCGCCGACGCCGGGGCGATCGACGCTGCGCGCTCGGCACGAATGGCCCGCCTGTCCTTGGCGCCGCTGGCCGCCTAACGGTCCGCCACCCCCCACCCCCCACAGTCAGAACCCGAAGAGCAACCGCAGTGCCGAACAGGATTGG